>NZ_JAUSNH010000020.1 GCF_030645335.1 Lacisediminimonas sp.
GGTCGATGTATCGACCGCCGCGCAATGCACGCTCGGCGGCATGGCCGGGAATAATTCCTGCGGCTCGCGCTCGATCGCCTACGGCAACATGGTGCACAACGTGGTCGCCATCGACGCCATCCTTGCTGACGGCAGCGAAGCCACCTTCAATGACGAGAGCGCGATGCTGGCGCTGCATGCGCCGGGCACCCGCATGGGCGATCTGGTACGCCGCCTGCGCATGATCGGCGAACGCGAACGCGACGAGATCGAACGCAGGGTGCCCAAGGTCATGCGCCGTGTCGGCGGCTACAACATCGATGTGTTTCATCCGCAAAGCGAACTGCCCTACACCGCCGATGGCAGTGTGAACCTGTCGCACTTGCTGGTCGGCAGCGAAGGCACCCTGGCCTATACCCGCGCGCTGACGCTCAAGCTGTCGCCGCTGCCCACACAAAAGACGCTGGGCGTGGTGAACTTCCCGAGCTTCTACCAGGCCATGGACAGCGCCCGCCACATCGTCAAGCTGGGTCCCGCCGCAGTTGAACTGGTGGACCGCACCATGATCGACCTGGCGCGCAGCAACCCGGCATTCCGTCCAGTGGTGGACGGCGCCCTGATCGGCGCGCCGGAGGCGATCCTGCTGGTTGAATTCGCCGGCGACAATCGTGACGAGCAACTGCGCTCGCTGGCCGCACTGGTGGACCTGATGGCGCAGCTCGGCCTGCCCGGGTCCGTGGTCGAAATGACCGACGCCAACCAGCAAAAGCAATTATGGGAAGTACGCAAGGCCGGCCTGAACATCATGATGAGCATGCGTGGCGACGGCAAGCCGGTGTCCTTCATCGAAGACTGCGCGGTACCGCTGGAGCACCTGGCCGAATACACCAGCCGCCTGACCGAGGTGTTCCACAAGCACGGCACACGCGGCACCTGGTATGCGCACGCATCGGTGGGCACGCTGCATGTGCGGCCGATACTGAACATGCGCGACGATGGCGCCGGCAAGATGCGCGCCATCGCCGAAGAAGCGGCGCTGCTGGTGCGCCAGTTCAAGGGCGCATTTTCCGGCGAGCATGGCGACGGCCTGGTGCGCAGCGAATGGGTCGGCTGGCAATTCGGCGAGCGCCTGACGCACGCGTTCGAAGAGATCAAGGACTTGTTCGACGCCGATGGCCTGATGAATCCGGGCAAGATCGTGCGCACCACCCGCATGGACGAGCGTTCGCTGATGCGTTACAAGCCGGGCTACCGGCCGCAAGCGCTGTCAACCGGCTACGACTGGAGCGCATGGAATGTCCAGGTCGATCCGGTCAGCGGAAAGAGCACCGCGCCAGGTGCGGGCGGCGACCCGGCCGGCGGCTTTGCCAAAGCCATCGACATGTGCAACAACAACGGCCATTGCCGCAAGTTCGATGCCGGCACGATGTGTCCGAGCTACCGTGTCACGCAGGATGAGCAGCACCTCACGCGCGGCCGCGCCAATACCCTGCGACTGGCATTGTCGGGACAGCTGGGCGCGGAGACGCTGGCTTCCGACGAAGTCGCCGCTTCGCTGGACCTGTGCGTCAGTTGCAAGGGCTGCAAGCGCGACTGTCCGACCGGGGTCGACATGGCGCGCATGAAAACAGAAGTGCTGTACCAGCGCCAGAAGAAGCACGGCCTGCGCTTTGCGGACCAGCTGGTGGCGAGCTTGCCGCAGTGGGCGCCGTGGGCGGCGCGGCTGCACTGGCTGCTCAACTTGCGGGACGCCTTGCCAGGTGCGGCCCGGCTATCCGAAAAACTGCTGGGATTTTCTGCACGACGCTCACTGCCGGTATGGCGTGCCCAAACCTTTCTGGGCAATGCCGTTGGCACTGCAGAGTCGGCCGTGGCGGCGGCGGGTGAAGTCGTGCTGCTGGCCGACACGTTCAACAATTACTTTGACCCGGAAAACCTGCACGCCGCGCAACGTGTACTGCAAGCTGCCGGATATCGGGTGCACCTGGCCAAAGCACCGGCGGCCGACGCCGGATCGGCACGCCCGCTTTGCTGCGGCCGCACTTATCTCGCCGCCGGACTGCTGGACGAAGCCAAACGCGAAGCGCGCCGGGTGATTGCTGCGCTTGCGCCCTACCTCGAACGCGGTGTGCCGGTGGTGGGGCTGGAGCCGTCCTGCCTGCTGACACTGCGCGATGAATACCTGGCGATGGGACTCGGCGACGCGGCGGAAAAGCTCGCCGCGCATGCCTTCCTGTTTGAAGAATTCCTGGCGCGCGAACTGACTGCCGGCCGGCTCAGCCTCGATCTGAAGCCGCTGGCGCAAAAACACGCGCTGCTGCATGGACACTGCCATCAGAAAGCCTTCGATGCGCTCACGCCGGTTCAAAAAATCCTGGGCCTGGTGCCGGACTTGAAAGTGTCCCTGGTCGAATCGAGTTGTTGCGGCATGGCCGGAAGCTTCGGCTACGAGGCAAGACATTACGCGGTATCGATGCAGATGGCCGAACTGGCGCTGCTGCCTGCGGTACGCCGGACAGATGCTGATACGCTGATCGTTGCGGATGGAACCAGCTGCCGCCACCAGATTGCCGATGGCGCCCAGCGCGAGGCGCTGCATGTGGCAAGGGTGCTGGCGTTGGCGCTACGCTAGGCGGGCTGGCCGCCAGCGCAAGTCGCTAGCGGCGCAGCAAGTCGAGGATATCTTCCAGCTCGTTGCGAATCGCGATGGTATCGATATCCAGCGGCGGCAAGGCCAGCGCGTCGCTTGCCGACACCTGCGCGTCGTGGCCGTTGCGGCTTTCAAGCTTGTTGCGCGCGCCGCTGATCGTGAAGCCCTGCTCGTACAGCAGTTCGCGGATGCGGCGGATCAGCAAGACTTCATGATGCTGGTAGTAGCGACGGTTACCGCGCCGCTTGACCGGCTTTAGCTGGGCAAATTCCTGCTCCCAGTAACGCAGCACGTGCGGTTTGACGCCGCACAGTTCGCTGACTTCGCCAATCGTGAAATAGCGCTTGGCAGGAATGGGCGGCAATACGACCGGCTCTGGCTTGCTGATGGCGCGCTCGTTCATGGAAGATCAATCAGGCGACCTGGGCAGCCGACGGATGCCCGGTCTGTTCCACCATGCTCTTGAGCTTCTGACTGGCGTGGAAGGTCACGACCCGTCGAGCAGTGATCGGAATCTCTTCGCCGGTTTTTGGATTGCGGCCGGGACGTTGCGGCTTGTCGCGCAACTGGAAATTGCCGAAGCCGGAAAGCTTGACGGCTTCACCGGATTCGAGCGCCTTGCGTATCTCGTCGAAAAAAGTCTCGACCATGTCCTTGGCTTCGCGCTTGTTCAGGCCGACTTGCTCAAACAACAACTCTGCGAGTTCGGCCTTGGTCAGCGTGGGCAGTTCGTTCTCGGCCTTGCTGCGCTCCTGCGATTGCAGCATCGCACGATTAAGGTCAGCAGCCAGAACGGATTGCAGTTCGGCAGGGTTCACGTCATTCATGTCTGTTTCCCGGCCGGTCATGTGCGCAGTCTTGCGCCATGCTTGTTCTGGACTGCAGCAACGAAAGTGGCCATTGCTTCGTCTACTTTTGTGTCGCTCAGGGTAGCTTGAGTATCTTGCAGAGTAAATCGGAAAGCAAGGCTTTTTTCGTCGGTTTCCAGACCCTTTCCCCGATATTCATCAAATAAAACAAGGCCTTGCAAAATCGCGCAAGCTGGTGATGCGACCTTGGCCGCCATCAGCGTATCGATCACATCGCCCGCCGCAACATGTTGCCTGACAACCAGCGCCAGGTCGCGCAGGACCACCGGAAACTTCGATATTTCCTGGTTCGCAGGCAACGGGCGCAACTGGGCCGCAGCAGCGTCAACTTCGAACAACACCGGCGCGAATGGCAACTCGCCCTGCTGTTGCCAGCGGGGATGCAATTCGCCGATGAAGCCAATCTCATTGCCGTCGAGCAGGACCTGTGCCGAGCGTCCCGGATGCAGGGCCGGATGCTGGCAGGGGCGGAAATGCAACACGCGCGGCGCAAACAATGCTTCGAGGTCGGCTTTCAGGTCGTAGTAGTCGGCATTGCGAACCGGCTGGCCCCATTGCTCTTCCGCCACCGGACCATACGCCACGGCGCCGATGCGCTTGGGCTGGCGGAAGCCGGCCACTGACAGCGGACCATCCGGGCCCGCTTCGTCGCGCAAATACACTGCGGCGATTTCAAAGGCCCGGATACGGCTGGTCTTGCGGTTCAGGTTGTACTTCACGTTGGCCAGCAGGCTGCCCACCAGGTTCGAGCGCATCACGCTCATCTGGCTGGCGATCGGGTTCTGCAAGCGGATCGGATTCGCATTGCCGGCGAAATCGCGTTCCCATGCTTCGTCAACGAAGCTGAAGTTCACCACTTCCTGGTAGTCCAGGTCGGCCAGCTGCCGCCGCAGCGTGAACAGCGAGCGCTGGTTCTCCGGGGCGATGTGCATCGGGCTGGCAGCAACCGGTGGCAACGCAGGTATGTTCTCGAAGCCGTAGACGCGGGCGACTTCCTCGATCAGGTCTTCCTCGATCTCGATATCGAAACGGTAGGACGGCGGGGTCACTGAAAATTCGCCGGGCTTGCGCTCGAAAGGCAGGCGCAGCCGCGTGAAGATATCGGCGATCTGGTCATCGGTGAGCGGCACACCGATCACTTTGACGGCGCGCGCAGAACGCAAGGTGACCGGCTTGCGCTGTGGCAGGTTGACGACCTGGTCGTCCACCGGGCCCACGACAGTCTGGCCGGGCTTGCCGCAGATATCGACGATCAATGCCGTGATGCGCTCGATATGCAGGACGGTGGTGCCATAGTCGACGCCGCGTTCAAAACGGTGCGCGGCATCGGTCGAAAAATTGTAGCGGCGGGCCCTGCCCTGCAAGGCTTGCGGCCACCAGAAGGCTGCCTCGAGGTAAATGTTTTGCGTATCGAGCGAAACCGCAGTGGCGTCGCCGCCCATGATGCCGGCCAGCGATTCAACCTGGCTTTCATCGGCGATCACACCGACCCAGTCATCGAGTTCGACGGTGGTGCCGTTCAACAGTTTCAGGCTCTCGCCCTTGCGTCCCCAGCGCACTTCCAAGCCGCCATGGATCTTGTCGAGGTCAAACACGTGGGTCGGCCGACCCAGTTCCAGCATCACATAGTTCGAGATGTCGACCAGCGCGGAAATCGAACGCTGGCCGCTGCGCTCCAGCCGCTGCTTCATCCAGGCCGGCGTTGCCGCCCGCGCGTCAAGGCCGCGGATGACGCGACCGGAAAACCGGCCGCACAAGTCCGGCGCCTTGATCGCCACCGCCAGCTTCTCGTCGCTATTGGTCGCCACCGGCGCGCAGGCTGGCTGGTTCAATGCCACACCGGTCAGCGCGGAAACCTCGCGCGCCACGCCCAGCACCGACAGGCAGTCGGCCTTGTTGGGCGTGAGCTTGATGGTGAACTTGCGGTCGTCGAGCTGGTAGTAGTCGCGGAAGTCCTGGCCAACCGGTGCGTCATCCGGCAGCGCCAGCAAGCCGCCGTGATCGTCCGACAGTTTCAATTCGCGCGCCGAGCAAAGCATGCCGTGCGACTCCACACCGCGCAACATGCCGATCCGGATCTCGAAGGGTTTGCCGTCATCGCCAGGCGGCAGGATCGCGCCAGGCAAGGCGCACGGGACTTTCATGCCGGGCGCGACATTGGGCGCGCCGCAAACGATGGCAAGCAGGGTCCCGGTGCCGACATCGACCTGGCACACATTCAGACGGTCGGCATTCGGGTGGCGGGCCACCTCGACCACGCGCGCCACCACCACATGGGTGAACGGCGGCGCGACCGGCTCCACCTCCTCCACCTCGAGGCCGGACATGGTCAACAAATGGGACAGCGCTTCCGAAGTCATCTCCGGATTGGCCATCGTACGCAGCCAGCTTTCAGAAAATTGCATAGTTGTCGCTCAATGCTTGTTGGGCTGTGACGCGCCGCCAGGGCATCTGGCCTGGCGGCGCTCGCTGCCGGTCAGTTCAGTTGAATTGCTTCAGGAAGCGCAGGTCGCCTTCGTAAAACAGGCGCAGGTCATTGATGCCATAGCGCAGCATCGTCAGGCGCTCCAGCCCGGAGCCGAACGCAAAGCCGATGTAGCGCTCGGGATCCAGGCCCATGTTCCGAATCACGGTCGGATGCACTTGTCCGGCGCCCGAGACTTCCAGCCAGCGCCCCTTCAGCGGGCCGCTGCCAAACGCAATGTCGATCTCTGCGGAGGGCTCGGTGAACGGGAAATACGAGGGCCGGAAACGCACTTGCAGATCGTCCGTTTCGAAGAACGCCCGCACGAAATTCAGGTACACGCCTTTCAGGTCGGCAAAACTGATGTTCTCGTCGATCCAGAGCCCTTCTACCTGATGGAACATCGGCGAATGGGTGGCATCGCTGTCGACGCGATATGTGCGGCCCGGTGCGATGACCTTGATCGGCGGCTGGTGCATGCGCGCATAGCGCACCTGCATCGGGCTGGTATGGGTACGCAGCAGCAGCGGCTTGCCGAGGGTATCGTTGTCGGCAATGTAAAAAGTGTCCTGCATCGAGCGCGCCGGATGATTCTCGGGGCTGTTCAATGCCGTGAAATTGGTCCAGTCGTTTTCAATCTCGGGGCCATCGGCGACGTCAAAGCCGATCGAGCCGAAAATCTGCTCGACCCGCTGCCACGAGCGCATCACCGGATGGATGCCGCCGACGCCGCGTCCGCGGCCAGGCAAGGTGACGTCGATTGCCTCGGCGCTCAGGCGCGCCTGCATCTGCGCGTCGGACAGGGCGTCGCGCGCGGCATTCAGGGCTGATTCGATCTGTTCCTTGGCGGCGTTGATCAGTGCGCCCTGGCGCTTGCGCTCATCCGGCGCCAACTTGCCCAGGCCCTTCATCTGTTCGGTAATCTGGCCGGTCTTGCCCAGGTAGCGAGCCTTGGCATTTTCCAGCGCAGCCGGATCGGGCGCGCCGGCAAAATCTTCTCGGGCCTGCTGTACGATATTTTCCAGGGAGTTCATGCTGGTTCGAGTTCGATGGATTCGGCGGGTTCGGCTGAGGCCGGGCCAAAGGGCCACGGCCAATGAAAAACGGGGCGCAGGGTCAAGACCCTCGCCCCGTTCATGTCACTGTTGAGCGACGTACTCAGGCAGCAGCGATATTGGCCTTGACCTGGTTGACAATCGCGGCGAACGCCGGCTTGTCGGACACAGCCAGTTCAGCCAGGACCTTGCGGTCGAGTTCGATCGAGGCTTTTTTCAGGCCATTCATGAACACGCTGTAAGTCATGCCATGTTCACGCGATGCTGCATTGATACGCGTGATCCACAGTGCACGGAACACACGCTTGCGGTTACGACGATCGCGATAGGCATACTGGCCAGCGCGCATGACCGCCTGTTTGGCGACCCGGTAAACTTTACTGCGACGGCCGCGATAACCCTTGGCTTGGTCGAGGACTTTCTTGTGACGGGCGCGTGCGGTTACCCCACGTTTAACTCTAGGCATAGTAGCTCCTTGTTATGTGAGGTTAGGCGAATGGCATCATTGCGCGCACCGACACCATATTGGTGTCATGCACACTGACGGATCCACGCAGATTACGTTTGGTCTTGGTGGTCTTCTTGGTGAGGATGTGGCGCTTGAATGCCTGTCCCCGCTTGATGGTTCCGCCCGGACGAACGCGGAAGCGCTTTTTGGCGCTGCTTTTGGTCTTCATTTTTGGCATGGCTGATACCTGCCCTTTCAGGCAGTTCCGTTTTTTATATGATTACAGGTGGCAACGAATCGTTGCACTTGGATGCCTGCACTCACTTGTCATGCAGCGGTTTCCCGCTGCTGCCAGTGCTGGCGGCTACTTCAGCCGCTGCAACTGTCTTTTTTCAGCGGGCCGGCCGATGCTGCTGCCGACCCTGCTGTAATGCTGTGTTCAACGACATCGTGCACGGATGGCTGAATTGCCTGCCACCTGCGCAGCGCTGCCTGTTACTTCTTTTTCTTGGGCGCCAGCACCATCACCATCTGGCGGCCTTCCATCTTGGGAAACTGCTCGACCTGGCCGTAGGGATCAAGGTCGGTACGCAATCGCTCCAACACACGCATGCCGATTTCCTGGTGCGCCATCTCGCGGCCGCGGAAACGCAGTGTGATCTTGGTCTTGTCACCCTCGTCGAGGAACTTGATCAGGTTGCGCAGCTTGATGTTGTAGTCACCATCGTCCGTACCGGGACGAAATTTGACTTCCTTCACCAAAATGACTTTCTGCTTGAGCTTGGCTTCGTGCGCCTTCTTCTGCTCCTGGTATTTGAACTTGCCATAGTCCATCAAGCGGGCGACCGGCGGTTGCGCAGTTGGCGCAATCTCGACCAAGTCCACGTTCGCTTCTTCAGCCAGGCGGAATGCATCTGCCAGGCTGACGATGCCCAAAGGTTCGTTTGTCACCGAGGAGAGGCGCAGTTGCGGCGCTGTGATCTCACCATTGATCCGATGCGATTTGTCAGTAGCTATTGTCGTTTCCTTTTAATATCAAATAATTAGGCCGTGCTCCCGCACGAAGGACTGATGTCTTAGCCCCTGGTGTCGACTTCATTCTGAAGCCGCTCAACCAGTTGCCCGATTGGCATGACGCCAAGATCGACATTGCCCCGTGCACGCACGGCCACCGTGTTCCCGTCCCGCTCCTTGTCGCCGATTACGACGATATAAGGCAGCTTCTGGACGGAATGCTCGCGTATTTTATAGGTTATTTTCTCGTTGCGCAAATCGGCGTGTACTCTAAACCCTTGTTTTTTCAGGGCTTGTGCAACCTCCAGCGCATAGTCTGCCTGCGCGTCCGAGATATTGAGCACGACGACTTGCAGCGGCGCCAGCCAAAGCGGCAGCGCCCCGGCATGGTTTTCGATCAACATGCCGATGAAACGTTCGAATGATCCCAGGATCGCGCGATGCAGCATGACCGGCGTACGGCGGCTGTTGTCTTCCGCCACATACTCGGCTTCCAGGCGGGACGGCATTGAAAAATCGACCTGTATCGTGCCGCATTGCCACATGCGGCCAATCGCATCCTTGAGTGTGTATTCGATCTTCGGGCCATAGAAAGCGCCTTCGCCGGGCGTGATCGTGTAGTCACAGCCGGAGCGCTTGAGCGATTCGATCAATGCGGTTTCCGCCTTGTCCCACAGATCGTCGGAGCCGACCCGCTTCTCGGGCCGGGTCGCGACCTTGTAGATCACTTCGGTAAAACCGAAGTCGTGATAGACCTTTTGCAGCAGCGCGGTAAAAGCGACGCACTCGTCGAGGATCTGGTCTTCGGTACAGAAAATATGGCCATCGTCCTGGGTAAAGCCGCGCACGCGCATCATCCCGTGCAGCGAACCGGACGGCTCGTTGCGGTGGCACTGGCCAAATTCGCCATAACGCAGCGGCAACTCGCGATACGAGTGCATGTTGGAGCGGAAGATCTGTACATGTCCCGGGCAATTCATCGGCTTTAACGCATAGGAGCGATTTTCCGATTCGGTGGTGAACATGTTTTCCTTGTAATTCTCCCAGTGGCCGGAGCGCTCCCACAGCACACGGTCCATCACCTGCGGCGTTTTCACCTCGCGATAGTCGGCTTCGGTCAGCAGACCACGCATGTATTGCTCGATGGCCTGCCAGATGACCCAGCCGTTGGCATGCCAGAACACCATGCCCG
>NZ_JAUSNH010000104.1 GCF_030645335.1 Lacisediminimonas sp.
CTGGTCATCATCGCACCGGATCATTTCGCGAATTTTTTCATCGACAACATGCCCTCAGCCTGCGTCACCACCGGCGCGTCCTATGTCGGACCGATCGAAGAGTGGCTGGGCATGCCGCGCACCACCATCCCCGGTGCGCCCGGCCTGGCCAAAGCCATCCTGGCCCGTGCATTTGCCAACGACATCGAACCGTCTTTTTCGGAAAGCGTGATGCTCGACCACGGCGTGATGGTGGCGCTCAAGCTGCTCACGCCAGCGCTGGATGTACCGATCGTCTGGGTCATGCAGAATTGCCAGGTGCCGCCGCTGATGTCGCTCAAGCGCTGCCATGCGCTGGGCCACGCCATCCGCGAAGCGATCGACGCCAGCGACCTGCGGGTCGCCGTGCTGGGCACCGGCGGACTGTCGCACGCACCGGGCGCGGCCGAAGCCGATCAGCTCGACCCCGAATTCGACCGCCATTTCCTGTCGCTGCTGGATCGCAATGCAGTGCCGGAATTGCTTGCAATCAGCAATGAACGCCTTGATGCTGCAGGTTTCGGCACCTGGGAAATACGGCAATGGATCACGGCACTGGGCGTGGCGCACGATCGCAAACCGCGCACGCTGGTCTACGAAGACATCCATGCCTGGGACACCGGCTGCGCGGTGGCGCTGTACGAATGATCAGCACCAGGCCAACAGCCGCCGGCAAGGTCGATAGCGGCGCTTATCCGCTGGAGGACAGCATCGGCTTTTTGGTGTCGGTGGCCAGCCGCAAGTTGCTGCGGGTGCTGGACCAGCAGATCGCCGGCCACGGCATTACCAGCGGCACGTTCTTTTACCTGCGCGTGCTATGGCAGGAAAACGGCATCAGCCAGGGCGACCTGGCGCGGCGCGTCAATACCTCGGCACCAACTGCCAATGCGGCGTTGCGCAAGCTGCAGGCAGCCAAACTGGTGGTACTCAACAGCGACCCTGAAGATGGCCGGCGCGTGAGCGTCAGCCTGACCCGCAAAGGGCGCGAGCTGGAAAAAAAGATACTGCCAATCATGGCAGAGACCAACAAGATCCTGTCGCACGGGATGAGCAAGAAGCAGATTGACCAGTTTCGAAAAACATTGGTCCTGTTGCAGGCCAACGCCGAGATTTAGGCATCACCCGCAGTTTCCTCATCCACGTACAAAACAGGGGCCATCCATGGAAAAGAAACAAATCACCCGCAGGAAATTTTTGTCGACGTCGGCCGCAGCAGGCGTTGCCCTGGCTGCACCGGGCCTGATCCAGGCGCAGACGCGCTCGACCGCCCCGATCAAGGTCGGCGTCAACCTGCCGACCTCGGGCGTGTTCGCCCAGGTGGGCCAGAACGCGATCGTCGGCATGAAAATGTACATGGAGTCGATCAAGGGAAAAGCGGCAGGCCGTCCGGTCGAGCTGATCATTGAAGATGAAACCGTGCAGGTCAACGTTGGCGTGGCCAAGGCCCGCAAGCTGCTGGAAAACGACAAGGTCCATGCGCTGCTCGGCGGCGTCGCCACACCGGTCATCTACGCTACCGCGCCGCTGGTCATCAAGGAGCGCACGCCTTACATCATTACCGTTGGCGGCGGCTCCGAAATCACCCGTCCGGCCAAGCGCAACAAGTACACGGTGCGCACCAGTTACAACATCTGGGCCCAGGCGTATCCGTTCGCCAAATGGGTGGCGCAGAACAAGACCAAGAAAGCCTACATTTTTTGCCCTGACTATGCCGCCGGAAAAGAATACGCAGAAGCCTTCCGCGCCGGCTTCACTGAAGCAGGCGGCACCATTACCGGCGAATCGTATGCGCCGCTGGCCTCGCCCGACTTCCTCCCTTTCGTGCTGAAAGTAGCAGAGACCAAGCCGGAAGCCGTGTTCGGTTTCTGGGCCGCCAGCGCCGCCGTGCGCTACCTCAAGGCAGCCGACCAGGTGGGCCTGAACCGCACTGCCCGCTTGCTGTTGTCGGGCTTTGCCTGCGACTACGACTCACTGCCTGAAACCGGCAATGCCTCGATCGGCGCACTGTCGATGCATGCCTGGAACCTGGACTTGCCCAATCCTGAAAACAAGGCATTCGTCCAGAGCTACACCACGCAATTCAAGAAGCCGCCGTCCTACCTGCAGTTGTTTGGCTGGGATGCACTGCGCGCCGTCGTCGCCGCCGCCGAGCGCGTCAAGGGCGACGTCGAGGACAAGGAAAAGTTCGCTGCCGCATTCCGCGGCCTGACTTTCGCCAGCCCGCGCGGACGCATGTCGATCGACGAGACCACCGGCGACGTGGTGCAGGACCTGTACATCCGTGAAACCGTCGCCGGCGGCCGCGAGCTGCCGAAGATGAACGTCATCGCCACCTTGCCCAAGGCTGTCGATCCCTTTGCCAACAAGGCTTGATGCCCTTGCCCCTGCATTTCGAAATGGCCACTGACTGATATGGATTATGTCTTCGTACAACTCCTGAATGGCTTTTCGTTCAGCCTGCTGCTGTTCTTTGCAGCAGCAGGCTTGTCGATTACCTTCGGGCTGCTCAACCTGGCCAACCTGGCGCACGGCGGCTTCTACATGATCGGCGGCTATATCGCGCTGACCGTGCTGGCGGTCACCAAGAATTTCTGGCTGGCGCTGATCATTGCACCGGTGCTGCTGGCGGCGCTGGGCGCATTGATGGAACTGGGGTTCTTGCGCAAGCTGTACCGACGCGACCACCTCGACCAGGTTTTGCTGACACTGGGATTTGCCTATCTGATCTGGGACCTTTCAAACTGGATATGGGGCGGCGACCCCTACCTGCTGCCGGCGCCTTCCGGGCTGGACGGCACCATCAAGATCCTCGGCATCAACTATCCGATGTACCGGCTGGCAGTGCTGGCTGCGGGACTGGTGATGGCCTTGATGTTGCTGTGGGTGGAAGCGCGCACCCGTATCGGCGCCATCATCCGTGCCGGCGTGTCCGACCCGGACATGCTGCGCGCAATGGGCGTGAACGTCAGCCTGGTATTCACGCTGACGTTCTGCTTCGGCGCTGCGCTGGCCGGGCTGGGCGGCGTGGTCGGTGCACCGATCATCGGGCTGTACCGCGACGTCGACTTCGAAGTGCTGATGCTGGCAACTGTCGTGGTGGTGGTCGGCGGACTCGGCTCCCTGCGCGGCACGCTGGCAAGCTGCCTGCTGATCGGCATACTCGACAGCCTGGGCAAAGTCTATTTTCCGGATTTCTCGCTGGTGTCGATTTACATCGTCATGGTTGTCGTACTGATGGTGCGACCGTCCGGCCTGTTCGGCCTCCAACGTTCACACATCTCGGGGCATTGAAATGAAGCGCATCTTGTCTCCTGTTTCCGTATTTGGCGCGGCCCCGAAATTGAGCTTGCTGGTGGCCGACGCCGAAAAGCGGCGCACCAGGCTGGAACTATTGTTGCTGGTATTGCTGGTCATGCCGGTGGTTTTCAAGAGCGGCTATGGCATCACCGTGCTGACCGAAGTGATGGTGTTCGCCATTGCCGCGATGAGCCTGGACCTGCTGCTCGGCTACACCGGCCTGGCCTCGTTCGGCCACGCGACCTTCTTTGGCCTGGGCGCCTACACCGCGGGCCTTTTGGGCGTGCACTATCCGGCGCTGCTGCCGTTCACCTTGCTGGCCGCTGCGCTGGTCGGCGGCGTCGCCGCGTATGGCGGTGCGTACATGGTGCTGCGCTCGTCCGGGATTTATTTCATTTTCCTGACACTGGCGCTGTCGCAGATGGTGTTCGCCATCGCCTTCAAATGGAAATGGCTGACCGGCGGCGACGACGGCCTGTCCGGTGTACCGCGCCCGAGCTTCGGTCCGCTGGACAAGTGGATCGACACCAACGACAACACCGTGTTCTACCTGTTCACGCTGCTGATCTTCCTGCTGTCCTACCTGGCCTTGAAGCGCATCACCACCTCCTCCTTCGGCTCGGTGCTGATCGGCCGCACGCGCATGGAAGCGCTGGGCTACAACACCCAGGCCTATATGGTCGCCGCCTTTGCCATCGCCGGGCTGTTCGCCGGACTCGCCGGCGCACTGTTCGCGCACCAGTTCCACCTGGTGTCGCCGGACCAGTTGCATTGGCAGGCATCGGCCATCCTGCTGGTGATGGTGGTGCTGGGTGGTTCCGGTTCGCTGATTGGCCCGGTCATCGGCGCCCTGATCATCATCCTGCTGCAAAACGTGGTCTCCAGTTATACCCAGCGCTGGCCGTCGATCATGGCGGTGTCGTTCATCGTGGTGGTGCTGTATGCCCGCGGCGGTGTGTGGGGCTACATCAGCAAGCTGGCCAGCCGACGGGGGGCGAAATGAGCGCACTCGTTGCAACCGGCATTTACCGGCGCTATGCCGGCTTCAATGCGCTGGACGACGTCAATTTCACGCTGGCTGCCGGTGAGCGGCGCGCCCTGATCGGCCCCAATGGCGCCGGCAAGTCGACCCTGTTCGATATCCTCGGCGGCCAGCGCGAACCCAGTTCCGGCACGATTACCTTCGATGGCCGCGACATTACCAAAATGCCGGCGCACCAGCGCGCGCTCGACGGCCTGGCGCGCACTTTCCAGCGCAACAACCTGTGCCAGGGACTGAGCGTGCTGGAAAACGTGCGGCTGTCGGTACAGGCCCACAGCAAGGCAAAGCACGACGCACTGCGTCACGCGCGCCGCCACGGCGACCTGATAGAACGCGCCCACGAGGTGCTGGCCAACCTGTCGCTGTCGAACCTGGCGTCCCATCGCGCCGGTGAACTGTCGTATGGCGACCAGCGCAAGCTGGAGATCGCCATGGCGATTGCCGGCGACCCGCGCGTGCTGATGGTGGACGAACCGACCGCCGGCATGTCGCCCGCAGAAACGGCCGAGATGGTCACGGTCATGCAAAAGCTGCCGCGCACCATGTCGCTGTTGATCGTCGAGCACGACATGGATGTGGTGGCGGCGCTGGCGGACCGCACCACGGTGCTGCAAAACGGGGTCGTGATTGCCGAAGGCGACTGGGACGAAGTGCGCAACAGTGAAGTCGTACAGCGCGCGTATATCGGCGGGCAGAGGACACGATAAACATGCTGCAACTCCAATCAGTCAATACGCATTACGGCAGCAGCCACATCCTGCAAGGGGTGGACATGCAGGTCAAGCAGGGCGAAGTGGTGTGCCTGCTTGGCCGCAATGGCGCCGGCAAGACCACCACGGTGTCCTCCATCATGGGCTTTGCCCGCCCCAGCAGCGGCCGCATCCTGTTCAAGGACGTCGACATCACCAACCTGCCGGTTGAAAAACGGGCCCGTGCCGGCATTGCGCTGGTGCCGCAGGGACGGCGTGTGTTCCCGATGCTGACCGTCCAGGAAAACCTGGAAGTGGGCAAACGCGACCTGGCAGGCGGCTGGGACCTGGCGCGCGTCTACGCCATGTTTCCGCGGCTGCGCGAACGGATGAACAATCTGGGCAGCAACCTGTCCGGCGGCGAACAGCAGATGGTCGCGATTGGCCGCGCGCTGATGGCCAATCCGGCGCTGATCCTGATGGACGAACCGTCCGAGGGACTCGCACCCCTGATCATCGAGGAAATGTATCGACACATCGGCCAGATCGCGCGCGAAGGCGCGTCGATCCTGCTGGTGGAGCACAGCCTGGACCAGGCCATCCGCATGGCCAGCCGCATCTACATCATGAACAAGGGATCGATCATGTTTGAAAGCACCGATCCCAACGAACTCACCAAGGAAACCCGGCACCGCTTGCTCGGTGTGGGACACAGCGAATGAAAATCCGTTCGGTACGGGCTCCGCGGGGCATGGTCGGCGCGGGCAATCCGCTGGCCGCCGCAGAAGGGCTGGCGGTATTGCGCGCCGGCGGCAACGCCTTCGATGCGGCCGTTGCAGCCGCAGCAGTACTGGCTGTGGTGTCGCCGCACGAGTGCGGCCTGGGCGGCGATTTGCTGGCCGTGGTGCACCATGCCAAAAGCGGCCAGACCTTTGCACTCAATTCCAGCGGCCGTTCGCCGGGGGCCGCCACGGTAGAGCGCTATCCCGAGGGCATGCCGATGACCGGGGCACGTTCGATCTCGGTGCCGGGCATGGTCGGTGGCTGGGCCGCCCTGCTGGAACGCTATGGCACACGCTCGCTGGGAAGCCTGTTGTCGGGCGCAATCGATTATGCCGAACAGGGCTTCCCCGCTTACGACGACCTGATCGAAAATGCTTCGCAGCGCACCGGATCGATCTTTGCCGACCCGCATTGCAAGGCCCTGTTTTTCCCGAACGACCTTCGCCTGCGCGAAGGCGAACTGATCCGCCAGCGCGCCGCCGGCCAGACCCTGCGACGCATCGCCGCCGAAGGCGCGGCCGGCTTCTATCGCGGCCCGGTGGCGCAATCGATGGCGCGCACGGTGCAGGCCGGCGGCGGCCTGCTCGACGTCGCCGACCTGGCCGCATTCGAGCCGCTGTGGCAGGAGGTAATGGATGCGCATTTCGGCGCGCACCGGATCTGCACCATGCCGCCGGCTTCATGGGCCACGGCCATGCTGCTGCAATTGTCCCTGATGGAGCAGGAAGGCATCGCGCCGCTGGCCGATGAAGCGCAATTCATCCTGCAGGGCATCCGCACCCGCCGCCGCGCCTATGAAATGCTGGAAGGCTGCATCGCCGATCCCGACACCGTCGGCGACCAGGCGCGCATGGTGCTGGCGCGCCACCGGCAGGGGATGGCTGCTGCACAGGCGGCGACGGCGCGGCAGGAAGGCATGCACGGCACCGACACCAGCAATGTGATCGCGGTGGACAGCCAAGGCAATGCCGTGTCGCTGCTGCAAAGCGTGTTCGTCCCGTTCGGCTCTGGCGTGCTCGATGCGCAAACCGGCGTGCTGTTCAACAACCGCATGCGCGGTTTCAGCACCCGCGCCGGCGACCCCAATTGCGTGGCGCCGGATAAGCGCCCGGCGCAGACCCTGACCCCGGTGCTGGTGATGAAGGATGGCCAGGCATGGCTGGCTTGCGGCTCTCCCGGCGGACCGGGCCAGACCGGCACCATGGCGCAGTTTGCCGCCCGCCTGCTGTTCTACGGCCAGTCGATGGCCGAGGCGATTGCCACGCCGCGCTGGTCCAAGACCCTGGTCGGCGACTTCATCCTGGAAGACACCGCCAGTGAAGCGCTGCAACAGGCGGTGCTGGCTGTCGAGCCGCAGATCAAGATCACGCCGTGGGGCTCGGTCAACTATGGCTCCATCGTGGCCGTCATGCGTGACGGCGAAGGCTGGGCGGGCTGCGCCGACACCCGTCGCAATGCCGCCATGCACGGTTTTTGAGTTTGCAACGGAGCCACCGGACCTGTCACCACCCATCAGCAACACCCCGGACAGGGGAACAGCGGCAACCCGATCCTGACCAGCAGGATCACGGCCACTCCCCTGCCCTGCCAACCCACACCAAGGAATCGATATGAGCGGAAAAATCGACGCACACCTGAAGCAGATCGGCATTGAAATACCGGCTGCCGGCCCGGCCGCCGGCAATTACGTCAACTTCGTCATCAGCGGCAACCTCGCCTACATCGCCGGTTCGGTGCCGATCGAAAACGGCGAGCGCAAATTCATCGGCAAGGTCGGGCGCGAGTTCAGCATCGAACAAGGCCAGCAGGCGGCCGAACTGGCGGCGCTGAACATGCTGGCACGGCTCAAGCAGGCTTGCGGCGGCGACCTCGACCGCGTGGTGCGCTGCGTGCGCCTGACCGGTTACGTCAATGCACCCGACGACTTCACCGAGCAGCCCAAGGTAATCAACGGCGCTTCGGACCTGATGGTCAAGGTATTTGGCGACGCCGGCATCCATGCCCGCACCGCGGTGGGCGTCGCGTCCCTGCCCTTCGGCGTCGCCGCCGAAGTGGAAGGCATCTTCGAAATTCGCTGATCGCCATGCCTGCCCAGACAACATCAAACGACACGGCAACGCCGGCTTACCGACGCGACCCGCCTGGCCCGGCGCGCGGCGCTATCGTGGTCGTGCATGAAATATTCGGCCTGACGCCGCATATCAAGTCACTGTGCGACCGCCTGGCTGCCGCCGGCTACATTGCCATCGCACCGGACCTGTTCGCCGGTCAGCTCGATGGCGGCTTCCTGCCGTATTCACCGGACGGCAAAAAGGCCGGTATCGGCATCAAGAACCGGCTAGGCGAAGAAGCGATGGCAGCGCAGATTGCGCAGTGCGCGGCGCAACTTGGCGCGCAGCACAAGCTTGCCGTGATCGGCTTTTGCCTGGGCGGCACGCTGGCCTGGCTGTGCGCTGCTGCGCCGGGTGTTGCCTGCGTGGCCGGCTATTACAGCGTCGGCCTGCCGCGCCACCTGGGGCTGCAGCCGCAAGTGCCGGTGCTGATGCACTTCGGCCTCCATGATGCCTCCATTCCCGCCACCGACATTGCCGCCATGCGCAGCGCCCATCCGACTGTGGAAATCCATGAGTACGACGCCGGCCATGCATTCAACCGTGACGACGATGCTGCGCACTACCAGCAAGCCAGCGCCGACGCGGCCTGGCAGCGAACCATGACATTTTTCGACCAACACCTGAGGGCGACACCGTGAAGCGACTAACAGGCAAGGCGATCCTCGTCACCGGCTCGGCCCGCGGCCTGGGCCGTGCATTCGCCGAACGCTGCGTGCAGGAAGGCGCAGCCGTGGCGCTGATCGACGTGCTGGCCGATGCCGGCGAAGAGACCGCGCGCACCCTTGGCGCGACCGGCGCCGATGTTTTTTTCCGTCGCTGCGACATCACCCGGGCCGACGAACTGGCCGCGCTGGTGGAGCAGATACAAGCGCGCTGGGGCCGGCTGGATGGCCTGGTGAACAATGCGGCGCTGGCCACCGGACTGGCCGGCAAGACCTTCGACCAGATTGACGAAGCCAACTGGGACCGGGTATTCCAGGTCAATGTCAAAGGCACCTGGCAGGTCAGCAAGGCAGTGCTGCCGCTACTGAAGGCGGCCGGCGAAGCACGCATCGTCAACCTGGCATCCGACACCGCAATCTGGGGCGCGGACCTGTTCATGCACTATGTCGCCAGCAAGGGGGCGATCATTTCGATGTCGCGCGCGATGGCGCGCGAACTGGCGCCCTTCAACATCACGGTCAACACCATTGCGCCAGGACTGACGGAAACCGAAGCGACCGCATCGGCGCCGGAGCGGCGCTGGAAACAATATCTCGATGCGCAACTGGTCAAGCGCAGCCCGGTGCCGGAAGATATCGTCGGCGCCGCAGCCATGTTGCTGTCGGCCGATGGCAGGTTCATTACCGGCCAGACCATCGTCATCAATGGCGGCATGACCTTGTCCTGAACACCAGTGGCGCTTTTCCCCGCGCCGCGCTTACCCGCCAATATGCCGGCCGCAGCAATGCCAAGGCGATGGCAGAACCCGAACCAATCATGAATTCCCACACCGTTAAAGTCAGCCGCAAAGTCCAGGAAGCCGAAGATATCTTTTCGTACGAGCTGGTGCGCGAGGATGGTGCGCCGCTGCCGGCATTTGCCGCCGGCGCGCATATCGACGTGCAGGTCAGTGACAAGCTGGTGCGCCAGTACTCGCTGTGCAACGATCCGGCGGAACGGCATCGCTATGTGATCGCCGTACTGCGCGACCCGGCGTCACGCGGCGGCTCGGTGGCCATCCATGACGACATCCGGCAAGGCGACCTGATCAGCATCAGCGAGCCGCGCAATTTGTTTGCGCTGGTGCCGGCGCCGCGCACCCTGCTGTTTGCCGGTGGCATCGGCGTTACCCCATTGCTGGCGATGGCGGAGCAACTGGCGCAATCGGGCGCGGACTTCCGCCTGCATTACTGCACGCGCTCGCTGGCGCGCACCGCCTTTCGCCAGCGCATTGCCGCCTCCGGCTACGCGCAGCGCGTGCAGTTCCATCTTGACGACGGCGCACCCGCCCAAAAGCTCGACCTGCAGGCGGTGCTGGCCACGCCCGATCCAGGCACCCACTTGTACGTATGCGGCCCTGGCGGCTATATTGACTATGTCACCAATACGGCGCGCAGCCTGGGCTG
>NZ_JAUSNH010000024.1 GCF_030645335.1 Lacisediminimonas sp.
TTTCCTTTGGACTGCCGACGGCTGGTACGGGCGCACTGGAAGTCGAGTTGCTGCGGCCGCCAGGGCGCGGCGCCGCGGCCGTGGAGATACACCTTGCGCCCACGCTGTGGGAGGGGGGACCCGCCTGGATCGCTACTTTACGCGACATGAGCGAGTTGAAAAGTGCGCAAGATGCAAGATTGTTGCTAGCCGCGATCGTCCAGTCCTCGGACGCAGCCATCATCGGCAAGACGCTCGATGGCATCATCACAAGTTGGAACCCCGGCGCGGAAAAAATATTTGGATACGCGGCGGCACAAGCAATCGGGCGACCCATGTTAATGGTATTCCCGCCGGAAGGCGCCGGCGAAGAAGCGGAGATCCTCGAGCGTATTAGGCGAGGGGAGCACGTACAGGATTTCGAGACCGTGCGCATCCGAAAGGACGGGAAACGCATCCATGTTGCCGTATCGATATCGCCCGTTGCAGACAGCGACGGCAATATCGTCGGCGCCTCGACGATCGCTCGCGACATCACAGAGCAGCGCATGGCGCGCGACCAACTGGAACGCAGCGTTTCCCTGCTCGGCATCGCCGGTCAGATGGCGCATCTGGGCGGTTGGTCCATCGAGCTTCCCGCACAGACACTCAGCTGGTCGGACGAAGTCTGCGCTATTCATGAAGTACCGCCGGGATACACCCCGACTTTGGAAGAAGCCATTACTTTCTATCCACCCGAGTACCGCGATGAGATATCGGAGCGGGTCCAGGCATGCTTGAGCAATGGTCACCCTTTTGACCTCGAACTACAGATCGTCACCGCCAGGGGGGCCCGGGTCTGGGTGCGGGCAATGGGAAGGGCAGTGGCTGACAGGGACGGCACGATCGTGCGCGTGCAGGGCGCGTTTCAGGATATTTCGGCGCAAAAAGCCGCCACTGAGGAAATCCGTGGCTTGGGTAGTCGTTTGTTCGACACGCTGGAAAGCATTACCGACGCTGTCTTCACCCTCGATCGCAATTGGATTTTCACCTACCTGAATCCGGAGGCCGAGCGCCTGCTCGAGCGCAAGCGCGGCGAGTTGTTGGGCCGTAACGTGTGGGAGGAGTTCGCGGACGCTGAGGGTACAAATTTTCAGCACAATTACCAGCGCGCGGTGGCACAGAACGTGATGGTTTCCTTTGAAGAATTTTATCCTCGACTGGACAAGTGGTTTGACGTCAGGGCCTTCCCTTCCCACACTGGCCTTGCCGTCTATTTTCGGGATGTCACGGAGCAGAGGAAAAGCCGCGAGGCCTTGCGCACGAGCGAAGAACGCTTTCGGCTATTATCCCAGGCCACCAACGACGCGATATGGGACTGGGATCTGGTGAGCGGTGCATTATGGTGGAACGAGGGTTTCGAGACCTTGTTTGGCTTTAGGCGCACCGCCGTCGAACCGGGGGTTGAATCCTGGAGTAGCCGTATCCATCCCGATTCGCAGGAGCGGGTTTTGGCTGGCAGACGCAGGGCCATCGATAGCGGTAGCGAGAACTGGACGGACACTTACCAGTTCCGATGTCACGACGGCCGCTACGCCCAGGTAATTGATCGTGGGCATGTGATTCGGGACGCGTCCGGGCAAGCCATGCGCATGGTCGGCGGCATGTCCGATATCACCGAGCGGCTCGCGTTGGAGGATCGGCTGCGGCAGTCGCAACGGCTGGACTCGATCGGCCAGCTCACGGGTGGTGTGGCGCACGATTTCAATAATTTGCTGACAGTCATACTGGGCAACGCCGAGTTGCTCACTGCACAGATTGCACCGCATTCCAGGCAACATGCACTGGCCAAATGGATCCTCGAAGCGGCGCAGCGCGGTGCCGACCTTACGCAACGCCTGCTGGCTTTTGCACGCAAGCAAGCCCTGAACCCCAAGATCACGGACGTGAACCGGCTGGTGGCAGACCTTGACCGGCTGCTCAAGCGAACCTTGGGTGAACATATTGAAATCGAGATCGTAGCCGACGCAGCGTCGTGGCCGGCGCTGGTGGATCCGGTGCAGTTGGAGAACGCATTGCTGAACTTGTGCCTGAACGCACGCGACGCGATGCCGTTGGGCGGACGGCTGACCATGGAGACGTGCAATACGCACATCGATGAAGACTACGCCAGCAAACACGAAGAGGTAACGGCGGGACAGTACGTGATGCTCGCAGTTTCTGACACCGGCACTGGCATTGCGCCCGAGCATCTGGCACGGGTGTTCGAGCCATTTTTCACTACCAAGGAGAAGGGCAAGGGGACCGGGCTCGGCTTGGCCATGGTGTATGGCTTTATCAAGCAGACCGGCGGACATGCCAGTATTTACTCCGAGCCTGGACAGGGCACCTCCGTGAAGCTGTATTTGCCGCGCGCCAGCGGTGCGGCCGAAGTCGCCGCTCCCGCCTATGCCGAGCGCCAGCTGGCGGGCGGAAGCGAAACCATATTGTTGGTCGAGGATGATGAGTTCGTGCGGCGCTACGCGCAAATCCAACTCAGCACACTGGGTTATACCGTGCTTACCGCTGAAAACGGCCATCGGGCGCTTGATCTGATGCGCGGTCCACATGCCATCGATCTTTTATTTACCGACGTCGTGATGCCGGGCATGAGCGGGCGGGAATTGGCAGATGAAGCGCGCAAATTGCGCCCTGGGATTAAAGTGCTGTACACCTCGGGTTATACCGAAAACGCCATTGTTCATCATGGCCGCCTGGACCCCGGTGTACTACTACTCGGGAAACCGTACCGGCGCGCGGAACTCGCCGGGAAAATACGTGAAGCGCTGATGGCTGGCTGAATTTTCGAGGGCGTGCTGTTTCATCGCCTGTGCAACCGACATCAATTTGTCTTGCATCGCTTGTCCGCGATGAAGTGCCGGTGGCCTGTTGGAAGCTGCTCCGGCAACAAGAAGTAGCGGCCCGGCCCTGTGCAAGCCCGATATCGTTCGGTATTTGCGCAAGGGATTGTTCGAAGTAGAGATACGTGGGGCCGCGTCTCTGGTCGCTGCCCTGCTTTATTTTCGCGGTAAATTGTTTCGCTAACCCGGCCGATAGGTTGCCCAATGTTTTTAGCTGCGCTGCGGGAGAGCACAAATTCCCATCATCGAAACCTGGAAAGCAGCCCGTTGCTATCCGCGCTTTTTAAACCGGACTTCGACAGGACCGCCTACACCCTCATTTTAAAAAAATTCTATGGCTTCTTGCTCCCGTTGGAAGCTCTCGTGTACGAACCGGCATTGTGGTCGGGTTGGGGGCTCGATATTGAACGTCGTAGAAAAGCGAGCCTCCTCGAAAAAGACCTTATTTACTTAGGTTGCGGCCAATATGATCTTGGCACCATTCCTCTTTGCCGAGATCTGCCGCCAACCGGGGATATCAACATGTGCCTCGGAATTCTTTATGTCTGCGAAGGCTCGACCTTGGGCGGCCAGGTAATATCCAAAAAGTTGAGCCAGAGTCTGGGTACCGGACCTGAACGTGGTGGCTCCTATTTTTCCGGCTACGGCTCGCAAACGGTACCGCTGTGGAAAATACTGTGCGAAAAAATCGAGAGCTATGCGGCCTCCAACGAGAGCGCAAGGCCCATGATAGAAAACGCCGCTTCGGCGACATTCGAAAAAATGAAAAACTGGTTTGATAAAGAGGAGGTCTGAATTGGAAGCTGAAGCCGGCCGCCCCGCCAATTTTTGTGATTCGCAGCCCCTGATGCCCGGAGATATCCAAACCTTCGGTTTCCTGATGGTGTTGAATGGAGGCTATCAAATTGTTCAAGTCAGTGAAAATGTCGAGGGCATTTTCGGCCTGAGCTGCGAGAGTGTTCTCGGCAGAGATTTCCGGGGTTTTCTGAGTGCTGCGGATTCAAACCGGTTCATGCAGACCCTCACCCTGGCCGATGTCGAGGTGCCTGTGATGACCCTGCAACTGTCCTTCCCTGAAAGCGACACCTGCTTCTTCGCCTCGATTCGCTCGATTGAGGGCAACGACTGGCTGATTGAATTCGAATTCCTCGCTCCTGATGACATGGATACGCAGTTGCGCAAGCGTCATCGGGTGGCAAAAGCCGCCATGGCTCTCAAGCAATGCCAGACGGTTTCGGAAATGGTTGAAAAGGCGGCCGCCGATATCAAGGCAGTTACCTGTTTTGACAAAGTCATGATTTATCAGTTCGAAGAAGGCTGGCATGGAACCGTCGTTGCGGAAGCCGCGGAGTCCGACATGGATTTCTACCTGGGCCTCCGATTTCCAG
>NZ_JAUSNH010000106.1 GCF_030645335.1 Lacisediminimonas sp.
TTGCCTGGGCATTACGGAGGTGGATCCGGCGCGTGGCATCCTGTTGTTCGAGCGTTTCATTTCCAAAGAACGCAATGAGCCGCCCGACATCGATGTCGACTTCGAGCACCAGCGGCGCGAAGAAGTGATCCAGTACATCTACGGAAAATATGGCCGCGAGCGCGCAGCATTGACTGCCGTGGTGATCAGCTACCGTCCGCGCAGCGTGCTGCGCGACGTCGGCCGGGCGCTGGGTGTGGATGCCGGCGTGATCGACCAGATCGCCAGTTCGCATCGCTGGTGGGACGGCAAGACCGGGCTGGCGGAGCGCTTTGTGGAAAACGGTATGGATCCGGACTCGGTGCTGGCACGTCAGTGGTGGGGCCTGGCGGAAAAACTGATGGGCTTCCCGCGCCACCTGTCGCAGCATCCGGGCGGCTTTGTGATCGCGCGCGGCAAATTGTCGCGGCTGGTGCCGATTGAAAACGCGGCGATGGCAGAGCGCAGCGTGGTGCAGTGGGACAAGAATGACCTGGATTCACTGGGCTTGCTGAAGGTCGACATCCTGGGCCTGGGCATGCTGTCGGTGATCCGGCGTGCGCTGGCCTTTGTATCGGAACAGCGTGGCGAGCCGTTCGAGATGCAGGACATTCCGGCCGAAGATGCGGCAACCTACGAGATGATCTGCCAGGCCGATACGGTGGGCGTGTTCCAGATCGAAAGCCGGGCCCAGATGTCGATGCTGCCGCGCATGCGGCCGCGCACTTTCTATGACCTGGTGATTGAAGTGGCGATCATTCGCCCGGGACCGATCCAGGGCGGCATGATCCACCCGTACCTGCAACGGCGCCAGGGGCTGGAGCCCGTAAGCTACCCCAGCCCGGACATGGAAAAAGCCCTGGCGCGCACGCTGGGCGTGCCGATTTTCCAGGAACAGGTGATGCAGATTGCCATGCTGGCCGCCGGCTTTAGCGCCGGCGAGGCCGACCAGTTGCGGCGCGCAATGGCAGCCTGGCGGCGCAAGGGCGGCCTGGGCGATTTCGAGCAGAAGCTGGTCAATGGCATGCTGGAGCGCGGCTATACCCGTGAATTTGCCGATTCGATTTTTCGCCAGGTGCAAGGCTTTGCCGAATACGGTTTTCCGGAGAGCCATGCCGCCAGTTTTGCCTTGCTGGCGTATGCCAGTTCATGGCTCAAGCAGCATCATCCGGCGGCGTTCCTGGCGGCGCTGCTCAATAGCCAGCCGATGGGTTTTTATGGCCCTTCCCAACTGGTGCAGGACGCCCGACGGCATGGGGTCGAGGTGCATGCGGTCGATGTCTGCGCCAGCCATTGGGAAGCCACGCTGGAAGCCGGCCCCACCCGCGCGCCGGCAGTACGGCTGGGCCTGAACATGGTGAACGCACTGCAGCAGGAAGCCGGCTGGCGCATCGAGGAGGCGCGTGCAATACGCAACTTTGCCGATGTGCGGGACCTGGCGTTGCGCGCGCAGTTGACGCGGCATGACTTGCAGGTGCTGGCGGGGGCCAATGCCCTGGTGGCGCTATCGGGCAACCGGCGCCAGGCTTTGTGGCAAGCCGTGGCCGGTACGCCGGACAAGGGTTTGCTGCGTCCTGCCACGATCCGGGAAGAAGCGCTGGCACTGACGCCGCCTTCCGAGGCGGACGATATCGTGCAGGATTACCGCTCGCTAGGACTGACTTTGGGCCGGCATCCGCTGGCCTTGTTGCGCGGCGCCTTGCTCAAACGGCGCTTCCTGCCGGCTGAGGTGTTGCATACCTTCGCCAATGGGCAACTGGCGCGTGGCTGCGGCATCGTCACCATGCGCCAGCGTCCGGGAACGGCCAATGGCGTGATGTTCATTACCATCGAAGACGAGAGCGGATTGGTCAACGTCATCGTCTGGCCGGCGCTGGTGGCGCAGCAGCGTCGGGAGGTGCTGGACGCGGCGTTGCTGGGTGTCTACGGCGTCTGGCAAAGCGAACGCGGCGTGCGGCACCTGGTCGCCAAGCGTTTTGTCGACCTGTCATGGATGCTGGGGCGGCTGGATACCAGCAGCCGCGATTTCTGCTGACAAACCAAGGCGATCCACGCCTCGCGCCTCGGCGGTATCAAATCCGGTATGCCAGGCTCAGCGTGTGCGCGCGCCGCCCGCCATTCTTGCGCGTAATTTTTTCCACACATATCCGGCAACCGCCATCAGTATCATTTTTCGCATTACCCACTCCTGTAAAAGACAACCAACATCGCTCCGACCCGCTCCGGGACGACAAGTTCGCGCCATTGCTGCAGCATATTTACACACTATCGAGGAGTCGATACACTGGCCCGAAACGAACACTCGTTCGATTCTAAAAAATGGAGACGCCAGTGAACAATCCCCGTTTCAGCCGCCGTGACTTCCTGAGGACCACGGCTGCCGCTGGCGCCGTCCTTGCCTTACCCGCCATCGCCCAGCAGGGCTATCCCAATCGCCCGATACGCCTGATCTGCCCGTGGCCCGCCGGCGGCTCGACCGATGCCGTGATGCGCGCCTTCGCCGAAAGCCTGGGCAAGCAGCTTGGCGGCACCGTGCTGATCGAAAACAAGCCGGGCGCGGGCGGCATACTCGGCGCACAGGAACTGGTGAACGCCAAGCCGGACGGCTACACGCTGTCGCAAATTCCGCTGGGCGTATTCCGCTTGCCCCACATGCAAAAGGTCACGTTCGATCCGCTGAAGGACTTTACCTACATTGCCTGCCTGACCGGTTATACCTTCGGGCTGGTCGTGCGTGCCGATTCGCCGATCACCAGCATCAAGGACCTGGTCGATTACGCCAAAGCCAATCCGGGCAAGTTTTCGTATGGTTCTACCGGTACCGGCACGACGCCGCACCTGGCAGTCGAACAGTTCGCCAAGCGCGCCGGCATCAAGCTCTTGCATGTGCCGTACAAGGGCAATGCCGATGGCATGACGGCGGTGCTCGGCGGCCATGTGATGTCGCATAGCGACGCCACCGGCTGGGGACCGAATGTCGATGCCGGCCGCATGCGTTTGCTGGCGACCTACGGCAGCAAACGCACCAAGCGCTGGCCGAATGTGCCGACCTTGCAGGAACTGGGGTATGCGACCGTGTCCGATTCGCCGTTCGGCGTGGCCGGACCGAAAGGGATGGACCCGGCGCTGACCCGGCGCTTGAACGATGCGCTGCGCAAGACGCTGGACGATCCTGCGGTGCTTGCCACGCTTGAAAAATTCGACCAGTCGGTGATTTATCTCGATAGCGAGGGCTATACCAAATTTGCGCGAGAGACTTACCAGGCCGAGAAGGAAACGATAGAGAGTCTGGGCTTGTCGAAGCCGGCTTGATTGTCATGCGAACCTGGCTGCGGGGTGTGTTGTTGTCGTTGCTTGTGCTGGCTTGCGGCGCGTTGGTGCTGCAGCCGGCACTGGCTGCCGATGAGCCGGCCTGGGCTGCGCTGGCTGCGGGCAATCAGGTGGTGCTGATGCGGCATGCGGCGACGGAGCCGGGGATTGGCGATCCGGCCGGGTTTCGCAAGGATGACTGCAGGACGCAGCGGAACTTGTCTGCTGCGGGGCGTGAATCGGCGCGGAAGATCGGCCAGGTATTGCGTGATCGTCGGGTGGTGGTGTCCGATGTCTGGTCGAGTCGGTGGTGTCGTTGCCTGGATACTGCGCGGCTGGCGTTTGGGCGGGTGCAGCCGATGGCGATGCTGGATTCGATGTTCAATGATCCTGAGGGATCAGACGATGAAAAGTTGCGGGCGCTACGCGTTGCGTTGAGCGCGCGGACTGCGGGTGGGGGCAACCGGGTGCTAGTGACGCATGAGGTCAATATTCGTCGGTTGACGGGGGTTTCTGTCGGGATGGGGGAGATGGTGGTGGCTGGTGTGGGGGCGGGTGGGGGATTGGTGGTGGTGGGGCGGTTGCGGGTGGATTAGATCGGGTTTTTAAATCGGGTGTTTTTGGTTAATTGCTTCGTTTTTTATAATCGGGTTTTGTTTTTTTGGTGTTAAGCGGGGTGTGCGCCCCCGCGGGCGCGTGACTTTCTTTTTGGCGGCGCCAAAAAGAAAGTCACCAAAGAAAAAACGCTAAAACCCATTTGGCTAACCGCGCCTCGAAAGGCAACTCGATTCGGGCTCTCGATCACGTTGATTTTTCGTTTCACTTCGGAAATCGGCAAGGCGTGAGTTTTCTCAGTGGATCAGCCAACCCGCTACAGTTACTTTCCTTAGTGTTTTACCCGTGGAGACGCTAATCACACTTTAGAAGCAGCGGACTGGAGTGTGCGACGGAAACAATGAGAT
>NZ_JAUSNH010000041.1 GCF_030645335.1 Lacisediminimonas sp.
GGCCAGTACGACGACATATCCGGACTGCCCAAGGAAAATCTCCGCGGAGCGCCTGATGGTGCTGCTGTCATCGATCACCATGATCTTCGGGCGCGCTGGCTCGGTTGCATCAATTGAATCAGTTGCTATTGTCATCACGTCGTCCATTGAGCTCTGCGCCCAATATACGGCGCAAGTGTGACAAAAAGCAAGATGAGCCAAGACAAGAAAACCAGATCGGTTTTCCAGCGTAGTTTTTTGGCGAATGCTTGAACAACCGACCAGTCAGGGCTTGATGAAAATCAAGGACTGTCCGCGATGAAAGGCCCTGTTTGGTCAGGCGACGACCATCTCGAAGTCTTCCTTGCGGGCGCCGCATTCAGGACAGGTCCAGTTCATGGGCACGTCGGCCCAGCGCGTGCCGGGCGCGATGCCTTCCTCGGGCAATCCGGCGGCTTCGTCGTATACCCATCCGCAGATCAGGCACATCCATGTCTTGTATTCAGTTGTAGTTTCGGTATTGCTCACGACACGCTGCCCTTCAAGGTTAAAATGCAAAGTCCCGTATCTTAATCCAGGCTCTGTGCAAAACCAAACTCCGCCACTTGTCCTGACCTTTGGCGCCACGGATCCGGTCGGCGCGATCGGCATCCAGTCCGACCTCGCCTGCTTCGCAGCGATGGGCTGCCACGGGCTGTCGGTCATCACGGCGATCTCGATCGGCGATACCACCGGCGTTGAAGATGTTCAGCATATCGACGCCGACTGGGTAGCCGACCAGGCCCGTGTGCTGCTCGAAGACATGCAGGTTACCGCATTCAAGATCGGCTACGTCGGCAGTCTCGAAAGCATCGCCGCGATTGCCGAGATCATGTCCGACTATCCTGACATTCCGTTGATCCTCGACCCATTTTGCAGCGGCATTCCGGACGAGTCCGAAGAAGGCGAGCAATCGCTGATCGCGATGCGCGAACTGCTGGTGCCGCAGGCCACGCTGCTGCTGCTGTCCGCCGTCGAGCTGGGTCGTTTTGCCGAAAGCTGGCGCGAGCCTTCTGCGACATCCACGGTGGCCGACGATGCGGCCGAGGTGATCAAGCTCGGATGCCAGTATGTATTCGTCACCGGCACAGCGGGTGAAATGCATGAGGTGTCCAACACGCTTTACAGCGAAGAAGGCCTGATACGGCACGATAGCTGGCCGCGCCAGCCCGGGTCGTTCGCTGGTTCCGGCGGCACGCTGTCGGCCGCGATTGCCGCCTTGCAGGCCAACGGCCTCGATGTACCCGAAGCCGTGGCCGAAGCGCAGGAGTTTGCCGTTGCCACGCTGGCGCATGCGCAACGACTGGGCATGGGCAAACTGATTCCCGACCGCTATTTCTGGGCGCGCGAACCCAATGACATTTCCTGACTGACCTCACATTTCCGGCATGACGACTCCCACTTCCTCCCTGAACGACCAGCTTTTCACGCGCGCCCAGATCACCACGCCAGGCGGCGTCAACTCCCCGGTGCGCGCTTTTCGCTCGGTCGGCGGTACGCCACGTTTCATCACCCATGCGCAAGGCCCGCACTTCTGGGACGCGGACGGCCGCCGCTATATCGATTACATCGGCTCCTGGGGGCCGGCAATTGTCGGCCATGCGCATCCGCAAGTCGTAGCAGCCGTGCAGCAAGCCGCAGCACGCGGCCTGTCCTTTGGCGCACCGACCGAGGCCGAAGTCCAGATGGCAGAGGAAATCTGCCGCCTGGTGCCGTCGGTCGAGCAGGTTCGGCTGGTTTCTAGCGGCACCGAGGCGGCGATGAGCGCATTGCGCCTGGCAAGGGGCGCAACCGGACGCGACATGATCGTGAAGTTCGAAGGCTGTTACCACGGCCATGCCGATTCATTGCTGGTCAAGGCCGGCAGCGGACTGCTGACCTTCGGCAATCCGACTTCTGCCGGCGTGCCGGCCGATTTTGCAGCCCACACGATGGTATTGGACTACAACGACCCGCAGCAACTGGAAGACGCGTTCGACAAGATGGGCGACCGGATTGCCTGCGTGATCGTCGAGCCGGTGGCAGGCAACATGAACCTGCTGCCTGCCACGCCGGCCTTCCTGCAAACCATGCGCCGGCTGTGCACGCGGGACGGCGCGGTACTGATCTTCGATGAAGTGATGTCCGGATTCCGCGTCGCGCTGGGCGGCGCACAGGCGCTGTACGACGTCGTGCCGGACCTGACGGTGCTGGGCAAAGTGATCGGCGGCGGCTTGCCGGTGGCAGCCTTTGGCGGCCGGCGTGAGCTGATGCAGCACCTGGCGCCGCTGGGCGGTGTGTACCAGGCCGGCACGCTGTCGGGCAATCCGGTCGCCGTGGCAGCCGGCATGTCGACACTGAAACTGATCCAGCAACCAGGCTTCTACGAGGGGCTGGCCGCCACCGCGCGCAGGCTCACTGCGGGGCTGGACCAGGCCGCGCGCGAAGCCGGCGTGTCCTTCTGTTCGGCATCGGTCGGCGGCATGTTCGGCCTGTATTTCGCCGACCAGGTACCGACGAATTACCAGCAAATGATGGCGTGCGACAAGAATCGCTTCAATGCCTTCTTCCATGCGATGCTGGACCAGGGCGTATACCTGGCGCCCTCCGCGTTCGAAGCAGGGTTTGTTTCGGCCGCGCACAGCGATGCCGTGGTTGACGAAACCATCGCGGCGGCACGCAAGGCATTTGCGCAGGCTTGAGCGGGGATTGACGACGATGGATACGCGCACAGCGTAGCCATCGTGCGCAGACTGCAATAGACCAGGGAGGACACTGACACCGGGCGCTGCCCGGCGTCGCTGCGCGGCTCGCTTCCTGCTTGCCCCTCGCTTCCTACTTCAACCAGCCGCGCCGGCGGAAATACCAGAACGGCGCGACGGCGCTACCGACCATCAGCATCAGCGCGAACGGATAGCCCAGTTCCCAGTTCAGCTCCGGCAGGATGCGAAAGTTCATGCCATAGATGCTGGCAATCAGCGTTGGCGGCAGGAACGCCACCGAGGCCACCGAAAAAATCTTGATGATCTTGTTCTGGTTGATGTTGATGAAGCCGACCGTGGCGTCCATCAGGAAGTTGATCTTGTCGAACAGGAAGGCGGTGTGGCCGTCCAGCGATTCAATGTCGCGCAGGATCTGGCGCGCTTCTTCGAACTGGTCGGCATTGAGCAGGCGACCGCGCATCAGGTAGCTGACCGCGCGCCGGGTATCCATCATGTTGCGACGGATACGGCCATTCAGATCTTCTTCCTGCGCCATCGCCGACAGCGACTCGGCCGCGTCCTTGTCGGTAAAGTCCTTTTGCAGCACGCTGCGGCTGACTTCTTCGAGATTCTGGTAAATGCCTTCGAGCGCATCGGCGGAATATTCCGCATCAGTGGCGTACAGGTCGAGCAGCACGTCCTTGTGATCTTCAATCGAACCCGGACGGGAACGGGCGCGCATGCGCACCAGCCGGAAAATCGGCAAGTCGTCCGTATGCACCGAAAACAGCATGTTCCTGGCCAGGATGAAGGCGACCGTGACGACATTGGCCGGACCGTCATCGTCGTCGAGCAGGAAATCAGTGCGCAAATGCAGGTCGCCGTTTTCCGCTTCGTAATAGCGGGCCGAGGCTTCGATATCCTTGACTTCGTCTTCATCCGGCAGCGTGATGCCGTAGGTGCTCTTGACCCAGTCGCGCTCTTCTTCAGTGGGGTCGGTCAGGTCGACCCAGACCGGCGAAATCGGGTCGAGATCTTCCCGCCGGTCAATGTTGACCTGGTTTAGCCGTCCATTTTGCAAAACGAATACATTGAGCATTTGCACTCCTGTGCACAGCCGTCGGCTGCGCAACAACGCGCGCGACGGATTGCGTCGCGCACGGGATGAATTTTTCGGGGAATGCCGCCAGGTTCAATCTGATTGCACCGCCCGCCAATATTGGCGAGCAGCGCGGGAGCTTCGAAGCGCTTGCTCGCCGGTCAGCTGCCCAAAACGGGCGCGAACCAGGACGAAGGACTACCCAAGTCGGGTCTCCGGATATGAAACCAGCGCAAGTGTACTGAGAAGGCACGGCGCAGGCAAGCCGATGGTGGGTGGATGTCGTGTGGATGTGTGTCGATGTCGGCTTGATGTCAGGCCGGTGTCGATTCCATGACGGTCCTGTGCAGGCCGCTGCAACAGCACCGGACACCGGTCAGGGAAGTTCAGCCGCCCGCATCCGGCGCAGGATCAGGTCGGTGCGCCGGGCCAGGTAGGCGGAACCCTGGTTGCGATCGAAATAGCGCGGGTTGGGCAGCATCACCGCCAGCCGCGCGGCCTGTTCCGGGCCCAGTTGCGACGCGGCAATACCGTAATAATGCCGCGCAGCCGCCTCCGCGCCGAACACGCCATTGCCCAATTCAACGACGTTCAGATAGATTTCAAAGATGCGCTCCTTGCTCATCAGGAGCTCGAGCATGTAGGTGATGGCCAGTTCCTGCGCCTTGCGCACATAGCTGCGGTCGCCCGACAGGAACAGGTTCTTGGCCAGTTGCTGCGTAATGGTGGAGCCGCCAGCCACCACTTTGCCGCGCCGCGTGTTCTTGTCCCACGCCTTTTGCATCGCCTGCCAGTCCACCCCTTCATGCCCGGAAAAATTCGCGTCTTCCGCGGCAATCACGGCGCGTTTCAGGTGGACAGAAATACGCTCGTAAGCCACCCAGCGATGCTGCAGGCGGGCCTTCGGGTTTTTCTTTTGCATGACCTGCAATTGCTGGTCCATGAAGCTGGTGCTGGATGGATTATTGTTGACCCACCATGCAATCTGCACGAAGTAATAGAGCTGTATGCACAACACCGCAATGAAAGCGGCGGCCACCAGCCAAAGCAGCAATTTTCCGAACAGCCTGGCAATGGATGGTTTGCTGGCGCGCCGTCCCATATCCGCTCAGCGCCGCAGGAGCTGGAACAAGGCGGCCGTCGGCGGCTGCACGCCGCGCCATAGCCGGAACGATTCTGCTGCCTGCTCGATCAGCATGCCCAGGCCGTCGCGCACCTGCGCACCGCATTGCGCGGCAAAGCGCAGGAAGATGGTCGGCTCGCGGCCGTACATCATGTCGTAGGCGAATGCATGTTCGGCGAAGCATCCGGCGGCAATCGGTGGCAAGGCTGCGTCCAGGCTGGCGGAGGTGGCATTGATCACCAGGTCGAATTGCCCCTGGACCGGCAATTCGCCATAGCCGCAGGCACGCAAGTCACAGCCCTGGGCGCCGGCGCGGAATGCCGCCACCAGCGCATGGGCTCGTTCGGCACTGCGATTGGCAATGACCAGCGCCGCTGGCTGCTCGGCCAGCAGGGGCAGCAGCACGCCGCGCGCTGCACCGCCCGCGCCCAGCAACAGCACGCGCCTGGCGCGGATCGTCACGCCGGCATTGACCCGGATATCGGTCACCAGCCCGGCGCCATCGGTGTTGTCGCCGAGGATGCGGCCATTCGTGAACGTGAGTGTATTGACTGCGCCGGCGGCACGCGCCCGGTCGGACAGTTGGTCGGCAAGCGCGTGCGCCTCCAGCTTGAACGGCACCGTGACATTGGCGCCGCAGCCACCGGCGGCGATGAAGGCGCGCACGGTGGCCTCGAATCCATCCAGCGGCGCAAGCAGCCTTTCATAGCTGATCTGTTGTCCGGTCTGTTGTGCAAACCAGGCATGGATTTCAGGTGACTTGCTGTGCGCGATCGGATTGCCGATGACGGCATAGCGGGCGGGCGAGGCCATCAGCCGCCACGCAGCTGGGTCTCAAGTCCATCCTCGCGGGTGAACTTGAAACGGGTGATGACTTCCCAGACGTCGTCGCGGCCGGCGGTGCGCATATTGGCCGGGAAGCGGCCGAACGGCGCAGAACGGCGCACGATGCGCAATGCCGCCTTGTCGAGGGCGGCATTGCCGGAACTGCGCTCGATGCGCGGGCCGCCCTCTTTTTCATACAGCGTACCGTCGTGGTAAATCGGTATGTACACGACCAGCTCCCCATACAGTTTCTGGCCATTCTCCTGAGGAAAATTCAGGGTGCCGATATCTTCGATCCTGCGCTGCAGCGAACTGTAATACATCGCATAGCCCACTGCACGCGTGTTCGGCGTGACCTGGGTCTTTTTGGGTTGCTGGTTGTAGTCCTCGATCTTGCGCGAGATTTCGGCTTCCATGCGGGCCAGCGCACGGCTGCTGTCGACACGGTCGTTGCCTTCGGGCGCCGGTGCGGTTTCAAGCGGCCGGTCGAGTTCGGCGGGCGCCGGCGCCTTGCGTTCTTGCTGGCGCGTCTGGGTCAGCAGTTTTTTCTGTTGTTCTTCCAGCTCGGCGACCCGGCGGCGCGCCGCCTTCAGGCTGTCGCCATCGGAATTCTGGCGCAAGTCCGGCAGTGGCGATTTCGCGCGACCCGTATTGGCGTTGCCGCCGCCGTCCAGGTTGGCCTGCGCCAGTGCTTGCGCCTTTACCGGCTTGCTGTCGTGCCTGGCGTTGACCAGCACCACCTCCAGCCCCGGATCGGTCGGCTTGAAGCGCAGCGCTTCGGGCGGCACGAAACGGATGGCGAGCAATGCCCCATGCACCAGCAGCGAAACACCTATGGCAATGGAAAGCGTCGGATTTTTGACAATAAACTTCACTGGTCAGGCCTTGAAAGCGTAAGCGATTCTACGACACCGGCCCCGCCTTTCCTATGGCGGCGCACCGGCAGCGTGACCGTGACGCAACTATTGCGCCGGCTGCGCATCTGCCGCCGATGTCGCCGGCGGCAGATGCGCTGCTGCGTCCTCGTCGCCGCCCGGTTCCTGCGCTTCATCCTGCGCAAGATCCATTGGCGGCAACGTTGCTGCTTCATCCTGCGCGGCGTCGGATTCCTGGTCGGTCAGCATGGCGGCATCGTCGAGTTCGGCATCGGCATCCGTCATCAGGTCATCGGACGCGGAACCGGCAACTTCGAGCAAGCGCGCCTCGACCGACAGGTCGACTTCGTCCCAGCGCAGCAAGTCCAGCCGGACCGGGGTGCCGCGCGCCAGCGGCGTCATGCCGGGCAGCTTGATCATCAACGGGATGTCGGACAGCCGCAGGATTTCTTCCTTCAATACAACGGCGTCCACTTGCCTGGCGTTCTCCTGTTGCAACCAGCGCAGGCACCAGTAACGCTCCATCGTCGACTGGAATTCGTTGTACGCAACGTAAGCAGCGTCGAACGCCGACACGATGGCAAACAGATCGGCATCCTTGGGCTTGAAGGTGGCCACCAGTGGCGCGGTCACGCCATGCTCGACGCACGCCAGGATCTGCCACTGGTTTACCAGGTCGGTGTAGCGGCGCAGCGGCGATGTGCTCCACGCGTACTGGTCAACGCCCAGGCCCTGGTGCGGCGCGGCGTGCGTGAGCATGCGCACCTGCATGCGCGTGCCCCAGCCGCCGCCCTGGCTGCGATAGATGCCGGGCACACCATGGTCGTGCATCATCCGGCCCCAGCTGCTATTGGCGAAAATCATCAGTTCGGCCACCAGCTTGTCCAGCGGCGCGCCACGCCTGCGCCGCTGCACGGTGACGATGTCGTTCTCGACATAGAAATTGAAGTCGATCCGGTTGTTCTGTTCAGGCTTCAGGCCGAAAGACTCGCGCTTGGCCATGCGGCCCCGTTCCAGCACCTGGATCCACTGCCACAGCAGGGACAGCTCCTGCTTGTGCGGGTAGTCGCCCTCGCCGCTGGCGAGATTCTCTTCGGTGACGACATCGTCGAGATCGTTGTGCCGCAAGTTGGACGCCATCGGCACCAGTTCGGCCCGCGTCTCCATGCTGCTCACGCTCCAGTCGGCGGTATCGACCACGACATACAGCGATACGGCGGGGCAGTCGCGGCCTGCTGCCAGCGTGAAGCATTCCACCAGCTCGTCGGGCAGCATGGTGATTTTGTCACCCGGCATGTAGATCGTGGAGAGCCGCTGGCGGGCGAGCTCGTCGGCAGCGTCGCCGCGCTTGATGCCCAGCGCCGGCGCGGCAATATGAATGCCGACCCGGATCAGCCCGTCAGTCAGGATGGTCACTGAAAAAGCGTCGTCGATCTCGGTGGTGGTCACGTCGTCGATCGAGAATGCCCGGACGTCGGCCCGCTCCAGCCGGGGAATCTGCGGCTTTGGCAGCGCCGGGAAACCGGTGCCGCGCGGAAAATGCTCCATCAGGAACGGCGCGCAATGCAAATCGATGGTGGAGGCAATGCCGCCGATCTGCAACATCAGGCGCGGCGCCGTGGTCTGCAATTCGGCACACGCGGTTTCCAGCGCCTTGTACTCGACGGTGTTCTTGTCCGGCCGGAACAAGAGTTGCCGCACCATTGCACGCATCGGCTCCGGCAGCCGATGGGCCTTGAGTTCGTCGACATAGCTGGCCTGCAACAAGGCCTGCTGCTTTTTCTTTTCCACGCCGGCCAGCGCCGCCTTGAGCGAAGACTCGGGCGCCGCTTTGTATCGACCCCGTCCCTTGCGGTAAAAATAGATCGGCGAACCATGCAACTTGAGCAGCAAGCCGGCGGATTCATGCGCAGCGGGATTCTGGCCGAAATACTCGGTACCCAGGTCGCCAAATGCGAATTCGTCCTGGCCTGCGACTTCCCACACGAAATCCAGGTCGATCTGGTCCGCCACGGCGCGGGCGTCCTGCAATAGTTGTTCCGGGGATGGCGTCTCGAATTGCAGCAACACGTCACGTGCGCGAACCTTGGTCCGCTTTCCGGACGGCATCTCGACCTGCCACGCCTCGCCCTGCTGGGAGAGCACGGTCCCGGCCTTGAAATCGCCAGACTCTTCAAAAAACAAATTCATTCAATGCACGCTATGGGTTGATGTCGACGTGGCAAAACGACAGCACGTCATCCAGATAATCGGGAAAATCGGACAAGCCGTGATCACTGCCTGCTATGACGCGTTGCCGGGCGAGGGCGAAATAAGCAGTCATTTCGCGCCAGTCCAGCACCTCGTCGCCGCTTGCTGCGATCAGGAAATAGCGCTCGGGCCGGGAAATTGCCGGAATCGCCAGCGCTTTGAGTTCGTCCAGGTATTCAGGCCGGAATTCAAACGCTTCGTTCGAATGCCAGGCCGGCATCAGTCCGACATGTTGCGCCAGGTCGCGCGCGGCGGCCACGGCCGGATTGAGCATCACGGCGCTGCAGCCGGTTTGCTCAGCCAGCCAGGTTGCATAATAGCCGCCCAGGGACGATCCGATCAAAAACAACTCTTTGGCGGGCACACCGGCAATCAGTCCTTGCACCAGCGCGACGGCCGCTTTGGGCGACGCCGGCAATTGCGGACAGCGATACTGGCCGGACAATCCCAGCGCGTCCATGCGTTGCTGCAGCAGGCGCGCCTTGAAAGAAAGTGGCGACGAGCGGAATCCATGCAGGTAGACGATCAAGTTCGGACTTTCATTTCAGGCGCGTCGGCGGCGCCCGGCCCTGCCCCGAGCCGATCCAGGATTTTTTGATGGACCCCGCCGAATCCGCCGTTGCTCATCACCAGGATAGTGTCGCCAGCCCGGGCGTCGCGCGTGACGGCGGCGACCAGTTGCTCCAGGTTGTCGAAGGCCGCTGCACGTGGGCCCAGCGGCGACAGCGCCTGCTGCAAGTCCCAGCCCAGGGCATCGCGGCCGTCGCGTGCGCCGTAGCCGTAGACCAGGTCCGCCTGTTCCAGGCTGCCCGGCAGCGCGTTCTTCATCGTCCCCAGTTTCATGGTGTTGGAGCGCGGCTCCAGCACGGCCAGTATGCGGCCAGTCCCGAGCTTGCTGCGCAAGCCCGCCACCGTGGTCGCAATCGCCGTCGGATGGTGGGCGAAATCGTCGTACACCGTGACACCCCCCGCTTCGCCGCGCACTTCCATACGCCGCTTGACGTTGCGAAAACCGGCCAGCGATGCGATGGCCTGCGCTGCCGGCACCCCGACATGGCGCGCAGCGGCGATCGCCGCCAGCGCATTGAGCCGATTGTGCTCACCCGTCAGCTCCCACCGCACCGTCCCCTGCAATGCGCCATCGTGGATCACATTGAAACTGCCATCCGGTGCCCCGGATTCGCCCAATTCCCATCCGGCTTGTCCGCCGAAACGCTCCGCCTCGCTCCAGCATCCGCGCGCGAGCACCCGGTCCAGCGAAGCGTCGCGGGCATTGACCACCAGCCGTCCGACGCCCGGCACGGTGCGCACCAGATGATGGAACTGGGTTTCGATGGCGGCCAGGTCCGGGAAAATGTCGGCGTGGTCATATTCCAGGTTATTCAGTACAGCCGTGCGCGGGCGGTAGTGGACAAACTTGCTGCGCTTGTCGAAAAAGGCGGTGTCGTATTCGTCCGCCTCGATCACGAAGAAAGAGGTGTCGCCAGCGCCGGTCAGGCGCGCCGAAATGCCGAAATTCACCGGCACGCCGCCGATCAGGAAGCCGGGATGGTAGCCAGCGTCTTCCAGGATCCAGGCCAGCATCGAGGAGGTCGTGGTCTTGCCATGCGTGCCGGCCACTGCCAGCACCCATTTGTCTTGCAGGATGTGCTCGCCGATCCACTGCGGGCCCGAGGTATAGCGCAAGCCCTGGTTGAGTATGGCTTCCATCAGCGGATTGCCGCGCGAAACGACATTGCCGACCACGTACAGGTCAGGCGCCAGCGCCATTTGCTCGCAACCGAAGCCTTCAATCAGTTCGATGCCCTGCGCTTGCAGTTGGGTGCTCATCGGCGGATAGACATTGGCGTCGCAGCCGGTCACGCGATGCCCGGCCTCTTTGGCCAGCACCGCCAGCCCGCCCATGAAAGTGCCGCAGATGCCTAGTATATGAATATGCATTGTAAAATCATGGATTCGAATACCGGGATTCTACCCGACCCGCACAGGCAAGCCATGCCGACCGACCACCTCGCCGATGCACAACAGCTCAGGGCCGAAATTGCCGCCTCAGCCGCCCGCATGATCGCCGAAGACGGCGCCGACTACGCCTCGGCCAAGCGCCGCGCAATCCGGCAGTTGCTTGGCCAGCGCCGCGTCAATGGCGACGTGCTGCCTGACAATGCACAGATTGAGGACGAAGTGCGTGCTTACAACGAACTATTCCTGAGCGACACGCAGCCCGCCCGCTTGCAAAAGCTGCGCGAGCTGGCGCTGGAAGTCATGACGGATTTGCAAGTTTTTTCGCCCTACCTGACCGGCGCGGTGCTCAACGGTACGGCCGGCGAACACAGCGACATCCATCTGCAACTGTTTACAGACAGCCCCAAGGATGTCGAAATGCACCTGCTGAACCGGCGCATCGATTTTGAAGTATCCGAATTGCCGCATTTTTCAGGGCGCGGGGGCACGATCGAGCGCTTGAGCTTCCTGCACCGCCGGGAGGGCGTGCATCTGGCAATTTATAATGTCGACGACCTGCGCGCAGGCCGCCGCAAGCCGGACGGCCGGACCCTGGAACGCGCGGACATCAACGCCGTACGACAACTCGCCGCCGGAACCCCGCCATGAAGCTACGCTGGCCCCTGTTATTACTCATCGCCATTCTTTTTGCCGGCATCGGCGTTTATGTTGGCATGAACCGCTACGCTCCAGGCCCCGCGGCGGACGATGGCAGCGCCCGCTTCTTTGCGCTGGCCCTGCCGGACGCCAGCGGATCGGCGATGCCGATGAGTCAATACCGGGGCAAACCGGTGCTGGTGAATTTTTGGGCGACCTGGTGTCCGCCGTGTGTCGACGAAATGCCGGAACTCAATGCGCTACAGCAGGAATTCGGCGTGGGGAAAATGCAGATTGTAGGCATCGGTATCGATTCTGCAAGCAACATCGCCGAATTCGCAAAAAAACAAAAGATCAGCTATCCGCTGGTGGTGGGCGGCGCCAGTGGTACCGACTTGTCCCGGCAACTGGGCAACAAGGCCGGCGGACTGCCGTATACGGTGCTGATCGACAGCCGGGGAAAGATCAGCAAGCAGTACCTCGGAAGGGTCAAGATCGACGAGTTGCGCCGCGACCTGTTGGCGCTTTAAAACGGGCGCGAGCATTTCTTCTTGCCAATCCTCGTCATTTAACGGCAAAATGCCGCCATCGTCGTCAAACGGAGTCCGGCTCGATGGCCAAGAATATCCTCTTGCTGAATGGGCCGAACCTCAATCTTCTCGGTATCCGTGAGCCTGGGGTCTATGGACGCGCGACCCTGGACGATGTGGTGCGTGCAGCAGCAAACCAGGTTGCCAAGGCAGGCTCGCTGTTCGACCACCTGCAAAGCAACCATGAGGGCGAGCTGATTGACCGCATCCACGCAGCCAGGATCGCCGGGGTGGATGCCATTGTCATCAATCCGGGCGGCCTGACCCACACCAGCATTGCATTGCGTGACGCACTGGCCGGTGTGGCAATCCCGTTCATTGAAGTGCACATTTCGAACGTACATGCCCGGGAAGCATTCCGCCACCATTCCTGCCTGTCTGCCATCGCCGTTGGCGTGGTCTGCGGGCTTGGCGTGGATGGTTATACCGCCGCAATCGACTTTGCATTGAGCCGGCTCTAGCCAGCAGCAAGCCCACACTACCGCCGGCACCGGATGCCGGTAACAGCGCAGCATTCAAAAATTCCCGAGGATCTTATGGACTTACGCAAACTCAAGACCCTGATTGACCTGGTCGCCGAATCCGACATTGCCGAACTTGAAGTGACGGAAGGCGAAAGCAAGGTCCGGATCGTGAAATCGTCCCCGGCGCCGCAAGGCCAGATGATGATGATGCCGCATCAGGTCGCCGCACCCGCACCCGCTGTTGCCGCCGCAGTTGTGCCCGAAGCCGCGCCGGCGCCGGTCGTGCCCGAGGGACATGTCGTCAAGTCTCCGATGGTCGGCACCTTCTACCGGGCGGCAACGCCAGGCGCCGCGCCGTTTGTGGCAGTCGGCACCGAAGTCAAGCTCGGCGACACCCTGTGCATCATCGAGGCAATGAAACTGCTCAATGAAATCGATGCCGAAGTGACCGGCGTGGTCAAGCAAATCCTGGTCGAGAATGGCCAGCCGATTGAATACGGGCAGCCACTGTTCATCATTGGATGAGCGGGCCCGACCGCAACTGCGGCCATCCGTCTAACGCAAGACATCCCCCACTATGTTCGAAAAAATCCTGATTGCCAACCGCGGTGAAATCGCCCTGCGCGTGCAGCGCGCCTGCCGTGAAATGGGCATTAAAACCGTGGTCGTCCACTCCGAGGCCGACCGCGACGCAAAGTACGTCAAGCTGGCCGACGAGTCGGTATGCATCGGCCCGGCTGTTTCGTCGCACAGCTACCTCAGCATGCCGGCCATCATCAGTGCGGCCGAAGTGACCGATGCCGAAGCGATCCACCCGGGTTATGGCTTCCTGTCCGAGAATGCAGACTTCGCCGAGCGGGTCGAGCAATCCGGCTTCGTGTTCATCGGGCCGCGGCCGGAAACGATCCGGCTCATGGGTGACAAGGTCTCGGCCAAGCAGGCCATGATCAAGGCTGGCGTGCCGTGCGTCCCCGGTTCGGAGGGCGCGTTGCCGGAGGACCCGAAAGAAATCATCCGCATCGCGCGCAAGGTCGGCTATCCGGTGATCATCAAGGCCGCTGGCGGCGGCGGCGGACGCGGCATGCGCGTGGTCCATACCGAGGCGGCCTTGCTGTCGGCGGTCGCCATGACCCGCACCGAAGCCGGAAGCGCCTTCGGCAATCCGGAAGTCTATATGGAGAAGTACCTGGAAAATCCGCGCCACGTGGAGATCCAGATACTGGCCGACGAGTTCCGCAATGCGGTCTGGCTGGGCGAGCGCGATTGTTCGATGCAGCGCCGGCACCAGAAAGTGATCGAGGAAGCGCCAGCGGTGGGGATTCCGCGCAAGATCGTCGAGCGCATCGGCGACCGCTGCGCCGAAGCTTGCCGCAAGATGGGCTACCGTGGCGCCGGCACCTTCGAATTCCTGTACGAAAACGGCGAGTTCTATTTCATTGAAATGAACACCCGCATCCAGGTCGAGCATCCGGTATCGGAAATGATTACCGGCATCGACCTGGTACAAGAGCAGATCCGCGTGGCGGCCGGCGAAAAGCTGCGTTTCCGCCAGCGCGATATCGAGCTCAAGGGCCATGCCATCGAATGCCGCATCAATGCCGAAGACCCGTTCAAGTTTACGCCGTCTCCCGGACGCATCCTGTCCTGGCATCCGCCCGGCGGCCCGGGCATCCGCGTCGACTCCCATGCCTATGCCGGGTATTATGTTCCGCCGCACTACGACTCGATGGTCGGCAAGGTGATCGCCTACGGCGCCACCCGCGACCAGGCGATCCGCCGCATGCAGATCGCGCTGTCGGAAATGGTGGTGGAAGGCATACTGACGAACATTCCGCTGCATCGTGAACTGATGGTCGACGCCCGCTTTATCGAAGGCGGCACCAACATCCACTATCTTGAGCAGAAACTCGCCAACCGGCCGGACCTGACCAAAGACACGCCAAAAATCGCCAAGGCCTGAGCAATTCCCCATGAGCTGGACTGAAATCGTCATCGAAGTACCGCGCTCCCATGCAGAGTCCTTGTCGGACGCGCTGATGGAAGCGGGCGCGCTGTCGGTTTCAGTCGAAGACGCCGACGAAGGCACGGATGCCGAAAAGCCCCTGTTCGGCGAACCCGGCATGGAGCCTGCCGAGGCAGCCTGGGAACGCAGCCGCGTGATTGCACTGGCCGACGCCAGCGCGCCGCATGCCGACCTGCTTGCTGCAGCGATGGCCGCCGCCGGCCTGCCCGCCGATACCCCTTGTTTGCTGCGCAGCGTGGCCGAGCAGGATTGGGTGCGGCTGACGCAATCCCAATTCGATCCGATCCATATCGGCCGCAACATCTGGGTCGTGCCAAGCTGGCACCAGGCGCCGGACCCGGATGCGCTGGTGCTGGAACTCGACCCGGGCCTGGCCTTCGGTACTGGCAGCCATCCGACGACACGGCTTTGCATGGAGTGGCTGGAGCAACAACCGTTTGCCGGCAAGACGGTACTCGACTACGGCTGCGGCTCCGGCATCCTGGCCATGGTCGCCAGCAAGCTCGGCGCAGCCGAAGTGCTGGGCGTGGATATCGATCCCCAGGCTATCGAGAGTGCGCGCGACAACGCCGAACGCAATCGGTGCGACATCGCTTTTTACCTGCCGGAGCAGTTCGGATCGGTGGCACAGGGACGACAGTTTGACGTCGTGGTCGCCAACATCCTCGCCAGCCCGCTAAAGCTGATGGCGCCGATGTTGTGCGGCCGGGTTGCCGCCGGCGGCTCGCTGGTGCTGTCCGGTGTACTGGCACGCCAGGCGCAGGAAGTGATTGCCGTTTACGCGCCCTTCATGACGCTTGCCATCTGGGCCGAGCACGATGGCTGGGTAGCACTGGCGGGAAGCCGGGGGCCCTAGCATGTCGCTGGCCACGCGATGCCCTTATTGCAGCACTACCTTCAGGGTCACGCATGACCAGTTGAAGCTGCGCGGTGGCCTGGTCCGGTGTGGCTCCTGCAAGGAAATATTCAACGGTGTCGAGCACTTGCTGCCCGCTACGCCGGCGGCAGCAACCGCGGTGCCACCGCCCATCCCTGCAAGCTTGCCGCCGGCGCCGCCCACAGTCACCCCGCCCGCGTCGGACCTGTCGACGACAATCCGGCCCGTAGCCGGCCATGATCAGTCGGATCCAAATCAGTCCGTTCCCGCAGCCGAAGCGGTTGCCAGCCAGGCACTGTCCGACGGCGACACGCCCACTGCGGAGCCCGACCCGCTGACCCGCATGACGCTGATGGATATCCGTCCCTATCCGCATCGGCAGCAGGACCAGGCTTTTGCGCCACCGACTACAGCGGCCGGGACGCGCACAACCGAGCGCGAATCCGACGACATCAGCCAGGCGATTGCCGATTTGCAAGGCAAGCCCTGGCGCGCCGGCGGCAGCGACGATGCCAGCCTGGATGCGATAGACGCGCTCGACAACGAGGAGCCCGAGTTCGTGCGGCGCGCCCGCATCCAGCAAGCCCGGGCCAGCAAACGGCGCGTATGGCTGGCCTTCGGCTCCGTCCTGCTGGCGCTACTGGCCTTGTTGCAGGCGGCATTCGCATTTCGCACGCCGATCGCCGCGCAATGGCCGGCGACCATGCCGGTCCTGACGCAGCTCTGCAGCGCGTTCGGATGCACGGTGGGCATGCCCATGCAGATCGAATTCATCACGATCGAATCGCACGAGCTGCAAGCCATGCCGGCCAGCGACAATACCTTCACGCTTGGCATGCTGTTGCGCAATCGCAGCGATGTCGCGCAAACATGGCCCCATCTGCAGCTGACCCTCAACAATGCGGCCGGCGAACCGGTCGCCCGCCGGGTGCTGGCACCGGCGCAATACCTGCGGCCCCAGGATCGCGAGCGCGGTTTCGCCGCCAAATCCGAAAAGCCGGTTCGCGTGATCTTCGCGCTGGATCAACTGAGCGCATCCGGCTACCTGCTCTACGCTTTTTATCCCTGAACCCCGACCCCTGACCCTGCAAGCCGGCGCCCCGACGCCGGCCATCAAAAAACAACGGACAACTGACATGACTTCCCTGATTTGCGGATCGCTGGCTTTCGACACCATCATGGCTTTCCACGGCCGCTTCTCCGAAGCGCTGCTGGCGGACCAACTGCACAAGATCAACGTGGCGTTCCTAGTGCCCAGCATGCGCCGCGAATACGGCGGATGCGCCGGCAATATCGCCTACAACCTGAAGCTGCTCGACGGCGAGCCGCTGATCATGGCGACGCTTGGCCAGGATGGCGACAGTTACCTGCAACGACTCAAGGCACTGGGCATTTCGGAGCGCTGCGTGCGCAGCGTACCGGCGTCCTATACAGCGCAAGCATTCATCACGACTGATGCCGCCAGTAACCAGATCACCGCCTTCCATCCGGGCGCCATGGCCTATTCGCATGAGAACCGCATCGCCGATGCCGGCCCGGTGAAGCTGGCCATCATTGCGCCGGACGGCCGCGACGGCATGCTGGAGCACGCCCGCGACTGCGCCGAACTCAAGGTTCCCTTCATCTTCGATCCGGGCCAGGGATTGCCGATGTTCGATGGTGCGGAGCTGCGCCAGTTCATCGAACTGGCCACCTATGTGGCCGTCAACGACTATGAAGGCGAGATGCTGACCGAGCGCACCGGCCTGTCGCTGGAGCAGATCGCGCAGCGTGTGGAAGCGCTGGTGGTCACGCGCGGCGAACACGGCGCGCATATTTTTACCGGCGGCAAACGCATCGACATTCCCTGTGTGCCGGTGGACCAGGTGGTGGACCCGACCGGCTGCGGCGATGCCTTTCGTGCCGGCATGCTGTACGGGCTCACGCAAGGGATGGATTGGCCGACCACCGGCCGGCTGGCAAGCCTGATGGGTTCGATCAAGATCACGCATCAGGGCGGACAGAATCATGCACCGTCCGTTGCCGAAATCCGCGAGCGCTTCCAGCAGGCGTTTGGCTATCGCTACCCTTGAGCAAACGCAAACCACCGCTGGCTGACGATTGAACGCAAGCGGCAGCTTGCCGCGCTGCGGCCGGTCTTAGCCGGCCTGGCCGAGCAAAGCCTGCCGGATACTGTGCGCGTCGGCACCGCTGCCGCACTGGATTTCAATCACCTTGCGGCGGGCGGACAAGCCCTGCACGACCTGCACGCTGGACTTGCTCACCCCAAGCAGCTTGGCCAGCAAGCGCACCAGTTCTTCGTTGGCGCGCCCTTCGATCGGCTGCGCTTGCAGCCGGATCCGCAACACGCCGTCAATTTCACCGGCGACTTCACTTTTCCGGGCGTTGGGCACGACCTGCACCGACAGCCGGACCAGCCCCGGCTTCATGCCACGCGGAACACGGCGTCGACGACGGCCAAGGCAATGCGCAACACGATGAAAGCCAGGATCGGCGACAGGTCGACACCGGAAATCGGCGGCAGTATCCGACGAAAGGGCCGCATCACCGGTGCGTTGAGCGCGCGCACGAAGGGGGCGAGTGGCGCCTGCGGATTGACCCAACTGAAGATCACTTCAATGATCAGTGCACCCATCAGGCAATACAGTATCCAGCTTGCCAGTTGGTGCAAGGCCAGCAGCAATACGGTCGCGGGCATCAGGCGGCCGGCCAGCGCCGACAGGATCGTGGCGGCCACCAGCGCCACCAGGAAGGCGCCCAGCAGCGATGCCCAGTCATAGCCGCCGACACCCGGAATGACCCGGCGCAGCGGCATCACCAGCCAGTTGGTCAGCCGTGTCATGAATTCACCGAACGGGGAAGGCGGCCTTACCCGCACCGCCTGGCACCAGAAACGCAACCAGAACAGGAAACCCAGGGTACTGGCAACAATGTCGACGATCAGGTTGAGAATGCTGTAGAGCACGGCCACTCCTCAAAAAAAATTCCCGCCGCACGACGGGCATGCAGCGGGAATTGTGCCCGAAGCGAATCGGGCTTCCAAGCAAACGCCGGGAATTACGGACGTGGGCCTGTCGGGAACGGCCAGGCCGCCGCAGGATTGAGCACCGTCTTCACAGCAGGTGCAGCAGCCGCGGCTGGTTTTGCAGCAGCAGGCTTTTCTGCTTTCTTCGCAGGAGCAGGCTTCTTCGGAGCAGCAGGCTTCTTCGCAGCAGCAGGCTTCTTGGCAGGAGCAGGCTTCTTCGTGGCGGCAGGCTTCTTCGTGGCAGCAGGCTTCTTCGCAGCAGCAGGCTTTTTAGCGGCAGGCTTTTTGGCAGCCGGCTTTTTCGCAGCAGGCTTCTTGGCAGCAGCCTTTTTAGGCGCAGCTTTTTTGGCAGCGGCCTTTTTAGGTGCGGCCTTTTTGGCAGCGGCTTTCTTCGGCGCTGCTTTCTTAGGTGCTGCCTTTTTTGGCGCTGCTTTCTTCGCTACCGCTTTCTTGGCGACGACTTTCTTGGCCGCTGCCTTCTTCGGTGCTGCCTTCTTCGCTACCGCTTTCTTGGCGACCGCTTTCTTGGCGACGGTTTTCTTGGCCGCTGCTTTCTTCGGTGCTGCCTTCTTCGCTACAGGCTTCTTGGCTGCCGCTTTCTTCGGAGCCGCTTTCTTGGCTACCGGTTTCTTGGCTGCTGCCTTTTTAGGCGCTGCAGCTTTTTTGGCTGCGGGCTTCTTGGCGGCGGGTTTCTTGGCCGCCGGTTTCTTCGCTGCTGTTGCCATTTGTTTCTCCTTCACGTGATGGATATCAAGCTACAAGATGGAAACCCCCCTGCCCCATCGCGATGCGGCAGGTGGATTATTCATCGGCGCAAGCATTCCATCGTTTGCGCTAATGAATTCGGCACCAGCTGAACTGCTGCATCTCCTCGCATATGCAGCACTTCAGCCATTTAGTGGACTGCGTCGGTCACCTGCTCGCCGGACTGCAGACCAAAAAAAACGCCGGCAACAACGCCGGCGCTGGAATACTGTTTCAGGACAGACAAACCCTTTTTCGAAGAATACGCTGCCATGCCCTCTATCTTCGGGCTCTGCAAGAAAAGCAGTGTGGCGCGTACAGGTCGTCTACTGTCCATCAATCTTTTTATTTGCCTTTCTGAGTTCGCAGCTTCGATTCGACTTCGTCGAGTGCCTTGCTATCTCATCCCTGCCCGGATCCGGTCCGTCTGCCTTGCTGCGGTAAATCCGCGTTGCCTGCTGCTGGCGCTGCGTGAATCCTTGAATCCTTGAATCCTTGAATCCATTTCCGGGCCGTGCTGATCATTCCCGGTTCAGTGTCATTCCCAGTTCAGTGCGCCGCCCGTCTGGTATTCGATGACGCGTGTCTCGAAAAAGTTTCGTTCCTTTTTCAGATCGATCATCTCGCTCATCCATGGAAACGGATTCTCTTCTTGCGCATACAGCACGTCAAGACCGATCTGCTGCGCACGACGGTTTGCGATGAAGCGCAGGTAGCCTTTGAACATCGGCGCATTGAGTCCTAGCACACCACGCGGCATTGTATCCTCTGCGTAGCGATATTCCAACTCCACTGCCTGTAAAAACAACGCTTTTATCTCGTCGCGGAATGCAGGCGTCCACAGATGCGGGTTCTCGAGCTTGATCGTGTTGATCAGATCGATTCCGAAATTGCAGTGCATGGACTCGTCGCGCAAGATGTACTGGTACTGCTCGGCAGCACCCATCATCTTGTTCTGTCGTCCCAGCGCCAGGATCTGCGTGAAGCCGACATAGAAGAACAGACCCTCCATCAGGCAGGCGAACACGATCAGCGACTTCAATAATGTCTGGTCGGTCTCCAGTGTGCCGGTGGAGAATTGCGGATCGGTCAGCGTGTCGATGAACGGGATAAGGAACTCGTCCTTGTCGCGAATCGATTTGACTTCGTGGTAGGCGTTGAAGATTTCGCCTTCGTCGAGTCCCAGCGATTCAACGATGTACTGGTAGGCGTGCGTGTGGATCGCCTCTTCGAAGGCCTGGCGCAGCAAGTACTGGCGGCATTCGGGCGCCGTGATGTGGCGGTAGGTGCCCAGCACGATATTGTTGGCGGCCAGCGAGTCGGCCGTCACGAAAAAACCCAGGTTGCGGGTCACCAGGCGGCGCTCGTCGTCGGTCAGGCCGTTCGGATTTTTCCACAGCTCGATGTCGCGCTGCATGTTGATTTCCTGCGGCATCCAGTGGTTTGCGCAGCCGGCCAGGTACTTGTCCCATGCCCATTTGTACTTGAACGGAACCAACTGGTTGACGTCAGTCTGGCCGTTGATGATGCGCTTGTCGGCGGCATTGACGCGGCGTTGCGGCTCGGCCGGTGCTGCCGGCGGCGCGACTGGCGCGCTCGCCATGAGTGCCGGGTCGAGCGCGACGTTGGCGAAGGTGGCCTGTCCGATCGCAGGAGCGATCGCCGGTGCCAATGCAGGCGCGATGGCGCCCGGTGCTGGTGCTGCAGTTGCGGCTGGCGCTTTTACGGGGGTGACTTCTTCGTCCCAGGACAGCATGTTCATTCCTCTTTGTCTCTACTGTTGTCAGGCCCGGCGCCGCCCTTGACTGGCGGCAAGCCGGGGTTGGCCGCAAGGGCCGGGATTACTGGCAGGCTTCGCACTCTTCAAAGCCGTCGTCGCCGGGACGCAGCATGCAGGCCGGACCCGCGATATCGGCATCGCTGACCGGCGTGACGCTGGCTGCGGCTGCCGCTGTCGATGCGCCGGACAGACCGCCGTCGGCGTTGACCGCATTCAATGCGCCGGTCTTCGAGGTCGACTTTTCGGTATGGGTGGCGCCGATGGTGCGCAGGTAGTAGGTCGTTTTCAGTCCGCGCAACCAGGCCAGCTTGTAGGTCTCATCGAGCTTCTTGCCGGAGGCGCCGGCCATGTAAATATTGAGCGACTGCGCCTGGTCGATCCACTTCTGGCGGCGCGATGCGGCTTCCACCAGCCATTTCGGATCGACTTCGAACGCGGTGGCGTACAAGTCGCGCAGGTCTTGCGGAATGCGGTCGATCTTGGCCAGGCTGCCGTCGAAATATTTCAGGTCGGAGATCATCACTTCATCCCACAGCCCGCGCGCCTTCAGGTCGCGCACCAGGAATTCGTTGATTTCGGTGAACTCGCCCGACAGGTTGGATTTGACGTACAGGTTCTGGTAGGTCGGCTCGATGCAGGCGGCCACGCCGATGATGTTGGAGATGGTGGCCGTTGGCGCAATCGCCACGCAGTTGGAGTTGCGCATGCCAAACTGCTTGATGCGTGCACGCAGCGACGACCAGTCCATGCTTTCGCTCTGGTCCACTTCGAGGTAGCCGCCGCGCTCTTCGGCCAACAGCTTCAGGGAGTCCTGCGGCAGGATGCCACGGTCCCACAGCGAACCTTGGTAGGAACTGTAACGACCGCGTTCCTCGGCCAGTTCGGTCGATGCCTGGTAGGCGTAGTAACAGACGGCTTCCATCGAACGGTCGGCGAATTCCACCGCGTCGTTGGAGGCGTACGGGATGCGCATCATGTGCAGGCAATCCTGGAAACCCATGATCCCCATGCCCACCGGACGATGGCGCAGGTTGGAGTCGCGCGCCTTCTTGACGGCGTAATAGTTGATGTCGATCACGTTGTCGAGCATGCGCATGGCGGTGCGAACGGTCTTTTGCAGCTTGACGTGGTCGAGCTTGCCATCCTTCATGTGGGCCGGCATGTTGACCGAGCCCAGGTTGCAGACGGCGATTTCGGAATCGTTGGTGTTGAGCGTGATCTCGGTGCACAGGTTGGAGCTGTGCACGACGCTGACGTGTTGCTGCGGCGACCGGATATTGCAGGGATCCTTGAACGTGATCCATGGATGGCCGGTTTCGAACAGCATCGTCAAAATCTTGCGCCACAGACTGGCGGCCTGAATGGTTTTAGCCAGACGCATTTCGCCACGGGCGGCTTTAGCTTCGTAGCCGATGTAGGCTTCTTCAAACGCTTTGCCGTATTTATCGTGCAGGTCGGTGGCTTCGGCTGGGCTGAACAAGGTCCAGTTGCCGCCTTCCAT
>NZ_JAUSNH010000052.1 GCF_030645335.1 Lacisediminimonas sp.
CGAAATAAGCCGGCCATTGCTCCAGCCTGTCGTCGTCGAGCATATGGCAGTAGTCGCTCAGGAATTCTTCCAGCCGATGCTGCACTTCATGCGTGACACCCTGGCGACGGGTGATGTTTTCTGCCTTGATTGCCATGTTCATTTGAACCCCATTATTTCGCGGTAGCCGTGCCAGAACCCGCGCACGGAGGCTTCGGTTGCGCGCGACGACTCGTTGGACTCCGCCACCTTGCCGCCCATCTCGATGAATGATGCGACGTCCGGGCTCGACCTGGTGCCGCGCTGGACGAATGAATTGATGCAGCCGTCTTCCAGCGCGACCAGGCCGGCAGCGCCGGTCAGGTTGCCCTGCATGACGCGCATCTTGGTCTGTTCCGGCGTGTCGGTCTTGTAGCCGAGGAAGATCCAGTACAGCTCGGTCTTGTCGACACCGCGCGGCACGAAGAAGCGCACTGCCAGCGAGTTCAGCGTCAGCTGCGACACGAAATTCGGGAATACGGTCTGGATGCTGTGCGTGATGTTGTCGTCAAAGCCATCCCAGGCGTCCAGCAATTCCGGTCCGGCCAGCGCGGAGTTGTACGAGGCCGAGTGAATCTGTTCGGTCTTGTATTCGTCAGCGACTTCCAGCGTGGCGCGCTTGGCGTAGCTGATGTGGTGCCATTTCTTGTCCGACAGGACGATGCCGCCGTCCATGTCCAGGCGGTTGACCTTGAAGGTCGTATAGAAAGTGTGCAGCAACGTGGCGTGGTACGAGTCGCGCACGTTCTCTGCATACAGCTTCCAGTTGTTGTGGATGATCTGGCTGTGGGTGCCCAGGATCTGCAGCGGATGATCCATGTTGCGCGCCAGGAATTTCATGATCGGCTCGCCCAGGAACTCTTCCAGCGGCGGCGTCTCTTCCGAGAATGTGCCGAACACGATGCCCGAGAATGTCGCCACGCGCAGCGGCTGCAAGCGATGCTTGCTGGTGTCGAAGTCGTCCGGCATGCCGCCCTTGCCGCGGATGCCGTTGCGGAACGCGGCCGAGTTCAATGTGCCGTCGAGCTTGTAATTCCATGCGTGGTACACGCAAGTCAGCGAGGGCACGTTGTCGCGGTCTTTCAGCGAGACCAGCGCGCCCTTGTGCGCGCAACGATTGACCATTGCGTGGATCTTGCCTTGCTCGTCGCGCGTCACGATGATCGGCGTATCGCCGACCCATGAAGTGCGCACGTCGCCGGAATTGGCGATTTCGACTTCCAGGCACAGGTAGTTCCATACCGGTCCGCGGAAAATCTTTTCCTGCTCTTGCTGGTACACGGCCTGGTCGGAGAAAACCTGGAATGGCACGCGGGCCACGCCTTCTGCCGGCCATTCGACCAGCGGCTCGGCCGCAACCGGGAAAATCCTTGCGTTCATACTGTCCTTTTGATCATGTCTGTATTTGGCACCTGCGCCAACCTGGGCGCTGCCGGTGCCTCCGGCCAACCCGCGATGCACGGGATTTGCAACAGCGGGGCGACTATAAGGTTTGCTTCTTTATTTCGCAATCAGATAAGATTGATACTGGTTATCTCAATTTGCGATAATGAAAAATGAATCTCGATCTTCACCTGCTGCAGGTATTCCTGGCCATCCATGAACGGCGCAACGTCGGCGAAGCGGCGGCGGCGCTGGGCATGAGCCAGCCCGGGCTGAGCACCGCGCTGGCCCGCTTGCGGCGCACGCTCAACGATCCGCTGTTCGTCAAGACGGCGCGTGGCATGGAGCCAACCAGCAGGGCGCGGGCGCTGGTGGCGCCGATCCGCGCCATCGTCCATTCCATCAATTCGGATCTGCTGGTTGCGCCCGACTTCGTGCCGGCCAGTTCGACCCGGGAATTCAAGATCGCGCTGTCGGATATCGGCGAAGGCATCTATTTGCCGTTTGCCGTGCGCAATATCCAGGAAACCGCGCCCGGGGTGTCGCTGAAGTCTGTATTCATGCCGCCCAGGCAACTGGAAGAGGAAATGGCGGCCGGCCGGGTGGACCTGGCAATCGGCTATTTCCCCGACATCAAGGGCGGCCAGTTTTTCCAGCGCCGCATCGGCCTGCATTCCTTTGCCTGCCTGGTGCGGCGCGACCATCCGGAGGTGACGGAACAGCTGACCATGAAACAGTTCGGCGAACTCGGCCATGTGGTGGTGGAGGCGCCGGCCCGCAGCCAGGAAGTGTTCGAGATATTCCTGAAGCAGAACCAGGTGCAGCGCCATGTCGTCTTGCGCACGCCGCACTTCATGAGCGTGCCGGTGATCGTCGCCGGCAGCAGCGCGATTTCCGTGGTGCCGCAGGCACTGGCGGATTTTTTCGTTTTTCAACCGGATATCCGGCAGGTGCGCCTGCCATTCGTGCCGCCCACATTCCAGGTCAATCTTTACTGGCATCGCAGCGTACAGCTCGACCCGGCCAATCAGTGGCTGCGCGAGATCATCATGTCGTGTTTCGACGTCATCCGCCAACGCGGGTACGATCGCAATGGCAAGCGACGCAAGCCGGCAGCGGCCCGGTCGGCGAAGGCCTGAGTGCTGGCCGGACAATTTTCACCAAATGCAATCGAGGGGAGCAGACGATGGACATCAAGCAGTTCATGCAGGGCTACAAGGCGGCATGGGAAGGGCGCGACGAAACGGCTTTTTCAGCCCTGTTCAGCGCCGACGGCCAGTACCACAACACGCCCTTTGCGGTGCAGAAAGGGCGGGCCCAGCTTGAAGACTACTGGCAACGGGTCAAGCTGCAGGAAGACATCGCGCTGCGCTATGAAGTGCTGTCGTCGTCGCCGGCCGGCGGCATTGCCCACTGGCGCGTCACCTACCAGGTCGCATCTGAAGAGCTGTTCCAGATATGGGCCCGCTCCACCGGCACCAGCCTGGTCGCCAGGACGCCAGGCCAGCCACTGCCGCGGATGATCCTCGATGGTGTGTTGCAGGCCAGTTTCGAGGCTGGCCTGTGCAAGAAGTGCGCGATCTGGTGGCATAGCATGCCGCAGGATTAGGTCGGGCAAGCGGGCTTTATGTGCCTGTCATCCCGGCGTCAAGCCCGGCCCAGGCATCAATCGCGGAACCATAGCGCCAACGCTTGCATTTTGTGTTCCGATCAGATAGATTTGATAGCAATGATAGCACTGCTTATTCTGGAGCATCTTTATGGCACAACTTCTGGTGCGCGAGGTGGACGAAGCTCTGGTTCTGCAACTCAAGCGCACCGCCGCCGCACATGGCCGCAGCGCAGAGGCTGAACACAGGGAAATTCTGCGCAAAGCGCTGGCTGATGAGCAGCCCAAACCAACGCCTTTCAAGGAGGTGTTGGCCTCAATGCCCTATTTCGATGACGACGATTTATTCGACGTACGTTAAGGTCGTTGATGACGACGCTCTATTTGCTGGACACCAATATCCTGAGCGATTTTCGAAAAGGGCCAAGGGCGCATCCTGGCGTCAGGCTTTTTTTTGAGTCCGTGGATGACGCCAGTCTGTTTGTGCCGGTTCAGGTGATCGGCGAGATACAGTCCGGAATCCAGAAGCTGCGCCGCCGCAAGGATCACCCTGCCGCATTCGCCTACGAGCAATGGCTCGATACATTGCGGGATGAATTCGCCGGGCGCATTATCGATTTCGATCGGGAAAGCGCCCGAATGTGGGGGGTATTGCTGAGCGGAGAAAAGGGCGACCCGCATACGATCGACAAGCAGATTGCTGCCATGGCCATGGTGCGCGGAATGACGGTTGTCACCGGCGACCGGGGCGTTGCGTTCAGAGGTTTCTACCAGTTGCAGGTAGTGAACCCGATGGCCTCTGTGGCAAGCCCGGGCGCAGACTGACCGGCATTCACCAGGCAATGCCGGGCCGACCATCAGACACCGCCATTGCCCTGCACCACCTGACCCGCTGCCGGCCGGGTCAGCCTACTTCCCCAACCCATCCCTCAGCACTTCGGCCAAATGCCGCGTCTGCCGCTGCGCACCTTGATGTACCTGCTCGCGGCAACTGAAGCCATTGGTCACGACCTGCGTGCTCGCCGCGGCCCGGCGCACCGCAGGCAACAGGACTTTTTCGCCGATACGCATGGAGGCATCGATATGCTCGGGATCGAAGCCGAACGATCCGGCCATGCCGCAACAGCCTGAGTCCAGCACCTCGACTTGCATGCCGGCTTTCTTCAGCAGGGCCGCTTCGGCGTCGGCCCCGATCACAGCCTTGTGATGGCAATGATGGTGCATCAGCACCTTGCCGGTCATGGCTGGCGGTTGATAGCCTTGCTGGTCGAGGAATTCACTCAGCATGAAGGATTGCGCCGATAGTTTTTGCGCCAGTTCATCGTTCGGGAACAGGTTCAGCAACTCATCGCGGAACGCCGCCAGGCAGCTCGGTTCCAGTCCGATCAGGGGCACGCCGGCGAGTATCTCCTCGCGCAGCGCAGACATGATCTCGACGAATTGCGCACGGGCCTGGTCCAGCATGCCGAAGTCGTACAGCGGCCGGCCGCAGCACAGGTGCTGGCGCGGGATCGTGACGGTGTAGCCGGCATGTTCCAGCACCTCGACCGCGGCACGGGCGACTTCGGGATGGAAATGATTGTTGAACGTGTCCGGCCACAGCAAGACCCGGGTCGCCCCGCGCGCGGCGCCGGCACTTGCCGGGCGGCGCTTGAACCAGCTGCGAAAGGTCTGGCTGGCAAACACCGGCAACTGCCGTTGCACCGCCACGCCGGCCACTTTCTTGACCAGGGTGGAAATGCCGGGCGTCTGCGTGAAGAAATTGGTCAGCGCCGGCATCAGCGCGCCCAGCCTGGCCCACTGGTTGATGCGCCCGACCAGGAAATGCTGGCGCGGACGCTGGCGGCCTTCGTAGTAATGCGACAGGAATTCCGCCTTGTAGGTCGCCATGTCGACCGACACCGGACATTCGCCCTTGCAGCTCTTGCAGGACAGGCAGGTGTCGAGCGCTTCTTTCACATCCTCGTTGCGCCAGTCATGCGCCATCGGCGAATCGTTATTGAGCATTTCAAACAGCAATCGCGAACGGCCGCGGGTGGAATCCCTTTCCTCGCCGCTGGCGCGATAGCTGGGGCACATGGCGCCGCCTTCCACCCGGCGGCACTTGCCGGCGCCGACACAGCGTTGCGCGGCTTTGAGGAAACTGCCGGCGTCGTTGCGGAATGAAAAATTCAGCGGCTTGAGTTCGACCGGCCGGTATTCCGGTCCGATGCGCAGGTTGGCATGCAAGGGATAGGCGTCGATCACTTTGCCGGGATTCATCAGGTTGGCCGGGTCCCAGATGCGCTTGAACTGCCGGAACGCGTCCATCATTTCGTCACCGAACATGATGGGCAGCAGCTCGGCGCGCGCCTGGCCGTCGCCGTGTTCGCCGGACAGCGAGCCGCCGTAGTCGACCACCAGGTGCGCGGCCTCGAACAGGAATGCGCGCCAGTGGCTGACCTTGTCGGCAGTGCTGACGTCGAACGTGACGCGGCCGTGTATGCAGCCGTCGCCGAAGTGTCCGTACAACGAGGCGTCATAGCCAAACTTGTCGAGCAGCTTGCGGTAGTCGCGCAGGTAGTTGCCCAGCCGCTTGGGATCGACGGCGGCGTCTTCCCAGCCGGCGTAGGTTTCAGGTTGGCCGGGCACGGCATTGCGTGCCGACGAGCCGGCTTCACGGATGGCCCACACGCGGTTCTGCACCGCGCGGTCAAGGTAGATCGCTTGCGCAACCGTATGCGGCGCCTGGGCCTGCATCAGGGCGCGCGCTTTGGCTTCTGCTTCGGCCAGCGTGTCGCCGCCGAATTCAACCAGCAGCCAGGCGTTGCCCTCCGGCAGGTAGTCGATGTCGCCCATCTGCACATTCTTGCGCCGCATGTCGTTGATCATGCTGTTGTCCAGGCCTTCCAGGCAGATATTGCCGAACGGGAGGATGTCTGGGGTCTGGTCTGCGGCCAGGTAAATGTCTTCATAGCTGAGCACGGCCAGCACCCGCACCGGCGGGCTGTCCACCAGCCGGGTCTCGGCTTGCAGGATCATCGCGCAGGTGCCTTCCGTGCCGACCAGTGCGCGGGCCACATTGAAGCCGTTTTCCGGCAGCAGTTCGTCCAGGTTGTAGCCGGAGACGCGGCGGCGGATGTCGGGGAATTTTTCCCGCACGAGGTCGGCGTAGCGGTCGCGCAAGGCTTTCAGGCCGGCGTAGATTTCGCCGCGGCGGCCGCCTTCGGCGATGATCTGCTGCAGCTCTTCTTCGGAAGTCGGGCCGACCCACATGCGCAGGCCGTCGTAAGTCAGGATTTCCAGCCGTTCGATATTGTCGACCGTCTTGCCGGCCATGACGGAATGCGCGCCGCAGGAGTTGTTGCCGATCATGCCGCCCAGTGTGCAGCGGCTATGCGTGGCGGGGTCGGGGCCGAAGGTCAGCTTGTGCTGTTCGGCGGCGTGGCGCAGCACGTCGCACACCACGCCCGGTTCCACTCGCGCCAGTCGCCGTTCGGGGTCAACTGACAGTACCCGATTCAGGTATTTCGAGGTATCGATGACGACGGCGACGTTGCAGGTCTGTCCGCACAGCGAGGTGCCGCCGCCGCGCGCCAGTACCGGGGCCTGGTGGCGGCGGCAGATTTCCAGCGTCTTGACGATGTCGTCGATGGTGCGCGGGATGACAACGCCGATCGGTACCTGACGGTAGTTGGAGGCGTCTGTTGCGTACAGGGAGCGGCTGCCGCCGTCGAACCGGACTTCGCCTTCGATTGCTTTTGCCAGGTCTGTTGCCAGTCGCTGGGCGTCAAGCGTGAGTGGCTGGTCGAAAACGGTTGGGGGGTGCATGGTGCCCATGATGGGTTCCTGTTTCTTTGGCTGGGTGCAATGGGAACCGGCATTGTGCACTAATGGCGGGGGTGGGGCTATGACGGGTACATGTCAATCCACCCGACACCGATCCGCAGCATCAATCACCGCCCCGGCCATGGCCGTCCACCCGACAATCCCCCCCTGCGCCGTAATCATGGCCAGCGTCGCCGCCTTGAATTCCGGAAAGTAACTCCCCGTCCCATCCTCCACCAACAGACAATCATAGCCACGATCATTGGCCTCGCGCATTGACGTTTGCACACAGACTTCGGTCGTCACCCCCATGAAAACCAGCTGTGTGATGCCCCGTTCAGCCAGCAAGCGGTGCAGCTCAGTCCCATGGAACGCCCCCTTGCCAGGCTTGTCGATCACGATCTCGCCCGCCACCGGCGCCAGCTCCGGCACGATCTGGTTGCCCGCCTCACCGCGAACAAGAATGCGCCCCATCGGTCCGCTATCGCCGATGCGCAGCGTCGGATTGCCGCGCAAGCGCTTGGCCGGCGGGCAGTCCGACAAGTCGGGCAAATGCGACTCCCGCGTATGCACCACCAGCCCACCCGCACCACGCCATGCCAGCAAGACATCGCGCGCCACCGGCACCACGCACTGCAGCAGGGAAACATCATTCCCCAGCGTCTCGCCAAAGCCGCCAGGCTCGACAAAATCGCGTTGCATGTCGATGATCACCAACGCTGCTTTCCTGAATTCCAGTGCAAATGCAAACGGCTGTGCCGCAATCCTGACCATTACCATGCTCATGTCGTCGTTGATGTTGATAGTTTCATTTGCAGTCTGATACTGCATGGCTATGCCGCCTCTTTTTCCGCTGCATGCGACAGGCCACCCATGTAGGCGCCCAGCTGGCGTCGGTTTGCCTGGTGCGCGGGCACTTCAAACACGATCCGGCCTTCACTGACCACGACAATGCGGTCTGACAGCAATAGCAATTCATCCAGGTCTTCGCTCACCAGCAAGACCGCAGCACCACGGTCGCGTGCCTGCAGCAAGCGGGCATGGATCTCGGCGACAGCGCCAAAATCCAGCCCGAACACCGGATTGCTGACCAGCAGCAGATCGGCGTCGCCCGATAGTTCGCGTGCCAGCACGGCGCGCTGCACGTTGCCGCCCGACAGCGTGCGGATCGCCGCGCGCTCACTTTGGGTCTTGACGCCATAGCTGGCAATCCATTCGCGGGCGCGTTGCCGCAGCAGGCTCCAGCGGACCAGGCCGGCGCGCGCAAACGGCGCCTCGTCGAACTGCCGCAGGCCCATGTTGTGCGACACCGACAGCGCACCGACACAGGCGTTTTGCAGCGGCTCCTCCGGCAGGCTGCGTACCTTCAGCACACGGTTCTGCCGGCGGCTGGCGTAAAACGGCTGGCCGCTGACCGTGACGCTGCCAGCGCTACGCGCACGTTGGCCGGTCAGGGCTTGCATCAGCTCGCGTTGGCCGTTGCCGGCAACACCGGCAACACCCACGATTTCGCCAGCGCGCACCTGGAGGTCGATGCCGCGCACGGCGAGTTCGCCACGATCGCCGGCCACCACCAGGTCTTCGATCTGCAGGCGTTCGGGGCCGGGTGCGGCCGCATGGCGCGCCAGCGCAGGCTGGGCGCTGCGGCCTGCGCCGATCATGGCCTGCGCCAGTTGATCGGTGCTGGTGCCGGCCACGGCCATGCTGGCAACGAGCTGACCGCGCCGCAGTACGCTGACGTCGTCGGCATAGGCGCTTACTTCGCGGAACTTGTGGGTGATCATCACGATCGAGCAATGCCCGGCATGGGCGCGTTCACGCAATGCACCCAGCACTTCGTCGGCCTCCTGCGGCGTCAATACCGATGTGGGTTCATCCAGGATCAGCAGGCGCGGCTGCAGCAGCAATTGCTTGAGGATTTCCAGCTTCTGTTTTTCGCCGGCCGACAGGTCGGCCGGGGTGGCGTCGAGGTCGAGCCGGAACGGCGTGGTCTGCATGAATTCCGACAGTGTCGAGCGCACTGACTTCCAGTCGATCACGGTCGGCAGCTTGCCGCGCGCCAGCAGCAGGTTTTCTGCGACTGTCATGCCGGGCACGACAGTGAAATGCTGGTACACCATGCCAATGCCCAGCGCGCGCGCTTGCGATGGCGAGCCGATCTCGCGTTCACGCCCGTCGATCATGATCGCGCCATCATCGGCGCGGTGGTAGCCGACGATGGCCTTGACCAGCGTGCTCTTGCCCGCGCCGTTCTCGCCCAGCAGTGCATGGACGGTGCCGGGACGCACCACCAGCGAGACCGCATCGAGCGCAGTGAAAGCGCCGAAGCGCTTGGAGAGCGCCAGGGTTTCCAGCGTCAGCGCGGACATGGCTCGCCCGGGCCGAAACTGTTGCTGCCCGCGGTCGGGCACAGCGCCAGCAGCGCCGCCATGATCGCGGAGGAATCGGAGACTGCGCCAAACACGCCGCCCTGCATTTCCACCATTTTCAGCGCAGCCAGGTGGTTGCCGGCATCGGTGGCGCCGGTGCAGTCTGCCAGCAGCACGCATTCAAAGCCGCGATCATTGGCTTCGCGCATCGTGGTGTGGACGCAGACGTCGGTGGTAATGCCGGTCAGGATCAGGTTGCGTATGCCGCGCACACGCAACAGCAATTCCAGGTCGGTCGCGCAAAAGGATCCCTTGCCGGGCTTGTCGATCACCGGCTCGTCCGGCAGTGGCGCCAGCTCGGGAATGATTTCCCAGCCCGGCTCGCCGCGCACCAGGATGCGCCCGCAAGGCCCCGGGTCGCCAATGCCTGCGCCAATGCGCTGCGAACGCCAGCGCTTGTTGGGCGGCAGGTCGGACAGGTCGCTGCGGTGGCCTTCGCGGGTGTGGATCACGTGCATGCCGCAGCGGCGCGCCAGCGCCAGCACGGCGCGGATCGGTGCGATCGGTGCGCGTGTCAACGACAAGTCATAGCCCATCGTGTCGACATAGCCGCCAACGCCGCAAAAATCAGTCTGCATGTCGATGATGACGAGCGCGGTATTTTCCGCGCGCAGGTCACCGTCGAAGGGCCACGGATAGGGAGTGGAGGCAATGGTGGGCATGTGGGTTCCTTCAGCGGGGTGCGAACAGCTCAGACGGCGAGCCCGGGATGGTCCGGTTGGGCACGCAGGTCAGCACCAGGATCAGCAAGGTCAGCGCATAGGGCAGCGCATTGAACAGGTAATAGCCGCTGCTGATGCCCACTGATTGCAGCGCCGGGCCGATTGCACCGGCGCCGCCAAACAGCATGGCAGTACCCAGGCAGCGTACCGGACTCCAGCGCGCAAAGATCACCAGCGCCACCGCGATCAGGCCCTGGCCGCTGGACAGGCCTTCGCTCCAGCTGCCGGGGTAGTACAGCGACAAGGACGCGCCGCCCAGTCCGGCGATCATGCCGCCGGCGGCGGTGGCGGCCACCCGTACCAGCGTGACCGAGGTGCCGATGGCGCGTGCCGCATCGGCGCAATCGCCGACCATGCGTACTTTCATGCCCCAGCCGGTATGGGCGAAGAACCAGGCCATCAGGCCGGCCAGCAGCACGCCGGCCGGGAACAGGGGATTGATGCGCAATGCGGCCTGCCATTGCGACGAGCCGCTCCACCAGCCCAGCGCCAGCGGCGGTATTTGCGGCGCTTGTGGCTGGATCAGCGACTTGCCGAGATAGAACGCCAGGCCCACGCCGAGCAGCATGATGGCGATTCCCATCGCCACATCATTGACCCGCATCATCGAGCACAGCAGCCCGTGCAGCAGCGCCAGTATGCCGCCGGCCAGCGCGGCCGCCGCCACGCCGACCCAGGGCGAGCCGGAGAGGTAAGCGCCACCGAATCCGGCCATCGCGGAAAACACCAGCACCCCTTCCAGGCCAAGGTTGATGCGGCCGGCCTTTTCAGTCAGGCATTCGCCCAGGCTGACGAACAGGAAGGGCGTGCCGATGCGGGTCGCGCCGCCGATGATGGCAGCCAGCAGTGCAAGCACTTCGTCAAAGGTCATGCGGATTGTCCTTGCGCGTTAGTAGGGGTCGCCGCGGCCGGGACTGTGGCAACAGCGGTGGCAACAGCGCCCGCTGCAGGCACAGCGGGCGCTGGCGCGCTTGATTTTCCCTTCAACAGGAATAGCCGCCCACGCAGCGCCTCGCTGGCCAGGATGATCACGAAGGCGAACCCCAGCAGCACCTGTACCGACGCGTCGGGCATGCCCAGCCGCCGCTGCAACAGGCTGCCGGCAGCGCCAAAGCCGCCGAACAGGATGGCCACCGGAATGATGGCCAGCGGCTGGTGCCGGGCAACGAAGCTGACCAGGATGCCGGCATAGCCAAGGCCGGCTATCAGGGAGGCATTGGCGGCGGTGTGGACGGCGGCGACTTCAATGCCGCCGGCCAGCCCGGCTGCCGCGCCGCCGAGCAGGCAGGCCGACATCACCAGCCGGTTCACCGGCAAGCCGACCAGCCTGGCAGTGCGCGGATTGCCGCCCACGACGCGGGTGGCCAGGCCATGCGTGGTGGCGAGCAGCCAGAAGCCGGCCAATATGCACAGGCCCACGCCCCAGGCCAGCCCCCAATGCACGTCGTAGCCGCCGATGCTGCCGATACGCAGCGTGGCGTCGAGCGGCAAGGTGGATGGCTTGTTCAGGCTGGCCGGATCGCGCATCGGTCCTTCAACGAAATGCTTGAACAGTTCTAGGGCCAGGTAACCGAGCAACAGGCTGCTGATGGTTTCATTGACGCCGCGATACTGGCGCAGCGCGCCGGCAAGCCCGATCCATGCACCGCCACACAGCGCCGATGCCAGCAGCACCATCAAGGTGCCGGCCCAGCCAGGCGGCACCGGCATCAGGTAGGGCAGGGCGGCGCAGGCCAGGCCGCCGACCACCAGCGCACCTTCGCCGCCGATGATGGTGAGCCCGGCTTGCGCCGGCAGCGCCACCGCCAGTGCAGTGAGCATCAGCGGCGCGGCGCGTTGCAGCGTGTTTTGCAGGGCGAAGCTGTCGCCGAAAGCGCCGACGAACAGCAGCCGCCACACTTCCGGCGCACTATGTCCGTCGAGCGCGACGAAGGCGCCGAACAGCAGCAGCGCACCGGCCAGCGACAGCAGGGGCAAGGCCATTGCTTCGACGGCATCCTGCAGCAGGGCGCGGTTCATGGCAGTGCTCCGGTGGCGGTTAGAGTGCGGGCCTCATGGCGGCAAGGCGTCATCAGACCTTGCCGATCACGCCTTCCACCAGATAGTTCATGTTTTCCAGTTCGATCGCGGTCTGGGTGTAGCTCTTGCCCTTGGCGATCACGACCTTGCCGGCGTTGTCCTTGAGTTCGCCGGCAAAGATGTCGAAGCCGCCTTTCAGCATTTTTGCCTTGATCGCATCCGCATTCTTGCGGGCCGCTTCCGACACCGCAGGGCCATAGGCCGAGGTCTTGACGAAGCCGTCCTTCAGGCCGCCGCGAATGAAATTCGGATGTGGCTTGCCAGCCTTTGCCGCGTCGATGATTTGCTTGTAGGCCGTGACCCAGTTCCATTCAGCGCCGGTCAGGTAAGCCTGGGGCGCCAGCTTGGCCTGGCTGGCGTGATAGCCGCACACCATCTTGCCGCGCCTGGCTGCGGTTTCGACAATCACTTTCGGACCGTCGACGTGCATCGTGAAAACGTCCACGCCCTGGTCGGCCAGGCTATTGGTTGCTTCGGCTTCCTTGACCGGCAAGGACCAGTCGCCGGTAAAGATGACTGCGGTCGTGATCTTCGGATTGACCGAGCGGGCGCCCATGGTGAATGCATTGATGTTGCGCAGCACTTGCGGGATCGGCTTGGCGGCGATGAAGCCGAGCTTCTTGCTCTTGCTCATGTGGCCTGCCACCACGCCGTTGAGGTATTGCGCTTCGTCGATATAGCCAAAGAAGCTGCCGGCGTTGGCCGGGTGCTTGCCTTCGGTCCACAGGCCGCCGCAGTGAGCAAAGCGCACGCCGGGATTCTTGGCCGCCAGGGCCAGCACATGCGGATTGAAGTAGCCGAATGATGTCGGGAACAACAACTTGGCGCCATCCTGCGAAATCATGCCCTGCATGCTTTTTTGCACGGCTTGCGTCTCCGGCACGCTTTCTTCTTCCACTACCTTGACGCCGGCCATGGCCTTGACCTGCGCTGCGGCTTGCGCATGCGCCTGGTTGTAGCCGAAATCGTCGCGCGCACCGACATAGATGAAGCCCACCGTCATGGTCGATTGCGCCAGCGCCCAGGGCGCGTGCACAGCCGTCGTCAGTCCGGCGCCCAGCGCACCAGCGCTCTTGATCCAGTCACGTCGATTCCAGTGCTTTGTAGTCATGCAGCGCTCCCGCAAGGTGAGGTAAGTGAGGTGTCCGTTTGATGCATTTCAAGCTTGTGTCCCATCTTGTATGCAAGTTTGAGGCCAGCTATTTCCTGACGGGAAGGCGGGGTGAATCGGGGGAAATGCGGGTGCGCTCGGCCTGGGCGGGCTGCCTTGCGCACCGCCGTGGCGCAGTGTGCACCGTAGCGGATCTGCCGCCTGATTGATCTCAGGGCGCCCAGCCATAGCCCGCCGCGACTTGAAAACGGGCCTGGCCTTGCCGGACACCGCCTGGGAGCCGGGTCAAGGCGCTTCAGATGTAAGCAAATGGTAAGCACTCATGCATGTTGTTAACGGGATTGATCTGTATAGAAGTCCCTCGCCCGAGGCGACCTACACTGGCCTGCATGATGACCAGCGAAAACAGTGTGCTTGTCCGGCCAGTCCTGCGCGACATGCTCGACCACTTGAAGCGTGTACGGCAATGCGAGCGCGACGAGGATCTGGCGCGCCTGATCGGCATTGCGCCATCCACGCTGTCGCACTATCGCAGCGGCAGCCGCTGGCCGGGGCTGGACAATTGCGAACGGATAGCGTTCCTGCTCGGCATTGATCCGGAGCAAGTGATCGAGGCAGTCAAGACCGGTCGCCGGTGCTCGGGCGGTCGGGAAGCAAATTGAACTGGTCGAGGTGATCAGAAACCGGGCGATGAAAATGCGAGGAGGGGGCTCACGCACCAGCAGGCAGGACACGAAAGGCGGGATACGAAAGGCAGGAAACGAAAGCAGCATGCGCGGGCCGCCGGGACTTGGGGAATGTAGCGGCCCGCTAACCAATCGAACTTGCCAAGGAGCACGAGAGGCTGCCCTCACTTTATGCAAATCATGGCTAAACGACATAACAATTAGGAAGAGTGTTGAGATGGCATGTTCGTTAGCCGATTGTTGAGTGATGTATCCATTAAAAGCCCATTAAAAAGCCAATTCTCTAGCCCGGATTGTCTGCGGCTTCCACGGCTTGACCAGCAGGTGGCCAGGCGCGACACGCAAGGCCCAGTCGCTTCCCTGCCGGATACGAGTGCGCTGCCCGACCCGGTGTATAGTTTGCCCGGTTCGCCCCCTTGGTTTTTTCGGCAGTCTCCCCTGATTCCTGCATTACTTTCCGATGTCTGATCCCTGCCTGCCCGGGCCAGCCGTGGACACCAGCGTTGCGGTACGCACGCTGTGCGATTTCACCGCACGCCAGGGCGATCTTGACCTGCGCTTCACGCCAGCGCCTTCGGCACTCGAAGGCATGCTCGGCCATGTCGCCGTGCGCGCCCGCCGCGGCGCGGGCTACCAGAGCGAAATCACGCTCGAAGGCCAATACCGCAATCTGCGCGTGCGTGGCCGCGCCGATGGCTATGACCCCGAGCGCAAGCAGCTTGAAGAAATCAAGACGCATCGTGGCGACCTCGAGCGCATGCCCGCCAACCAGCGCCAATTGCATTGGGCGCAGGCGCGGGTCTATGGCTGGCTGCTGTGCCAGAAACTCGGCCTGCAGGAGATCCGGATCGCGCTGGTCTATTTCGATATCCTCACCCGCAAGGAAACGGTGCTGCTCGAACTGCATTCGGCGCCGGTGCTGCAGCAGATGTTCGAGGACCAGTGCCAGCGCTTCCTGTACTGGGCGCAGCAGGAACAGCGGCATCGGCTTGCACGCGATGCGGCGCTGCTGTCGCTGCGCTTTCCGCACGGTGAATTCCGCGCTGGGCAGCGCCTGCTTGCCGAGGCTGTCTACAAGACGGCGGTGGGCGGCCGCACCCTGTTGGCACAGGCGCCGACCGGCATCGGCAAGACCATCGGCACTGTATTCCCGATGCTCAAGGCGATGCCGGGGCAGGGACTCGACAAGTTGTTTTGCCTGTCGGCCAAGACCTCTGGCCGGGCGCTGACGCTGGCCGCGCTGCAACAAGTCAAGCAGCTTGCGCAAGTGGAGCCGTCAGAGAAACCAGGGCAAGGGCCGCAAGCAGCGCAAGGACAGCAAGTTGTGGCTTTGTTGCCCTTGCGCGTACTGGAACTGGTCGCCCGCGACAAGGCTTGCGAACATCCGGACAAGGCGTGTCACGGTGAATCCTGTGTGTTGGCACGGGGATTCTATGACCGCCTTCCGGCAGCGCGGCGTGACGCTGCTGCCGCGTCGGCCAACCTGGACCAGCAAACGCTGCGCGCAATCGCGCTGTCGCACCAGGTATGCCCGTATTACCTGGGCCAGGAAATGGCGCGCTGGAGCGATGTCGTGGTCGGCGACTATAACTATTTCTTCGACCAGAGCGCGATGCTGCATGCGATGACGGTCAACGCCGACTGGCGGGTGGCGGTGCTGGTGGATGAGGCGCATAACCTGGTCGAGCGCGCGCGCAAGATGTACAGCGCAGAACTTGATCCGGGCAGCCTTTACCTGGCCCGCCGTGACGCCGCGCCGCCGGTGAAGAAGGCGCTGGCGCGGGTCGCGCGGCAATGGTCGGCGCTCACGTGCGCTGCCGAGGCGGACTATGTCGTTTGCAAGCTGCCGGAGAAGTTGTTGCTGGCGCTGCAGCAGGCGGTATCGGTGATCATCGACCTGATGGGAGAGCAGCCCGATGCATTGAGCGCCGACATGCAGCGCTTCTATTTCGACGCGCTGCATTTCACCCGGCTGGGCGAAACATTCGACGAGCATTCGATGTTCGACCTGACCAGGCAGGCGGGAGCGCGCAATGCCGATCGCTCGGTCATTTGCATCCGCAATCTGGTTCCCGCGCCTTTCCTGCGCGCCAGGATGCAGGCCGCGCATGCCAGCGTGCTGTTCTCTGCCACGCTCTCGCCCTGGCGCTACTATGCCGACCTGCTCGGCCTGCCGGGCGACACTATCTGGATCGACGTACCGCCAGCGTTCAGGCCCGAGCAACTGACGGTGCGCATCGTGTCGGACGTGTCGACCCGGTATGCCGACCGTGAGGCGTCGCTGGAGCCGATAGTCGGCCTGATCGGCGAACAGTTTTCACGCGCCCCCGGCAACTACCTGGCGTTTTTCAGCAGCTTTGACTACCTGCAAAAGGCATTGGCCCTGTTGCGCACCCGGCATCCGGCGATACCGGTTTGGGAGCAGTCGCGCCAGATGGATGAAGCTGCGCGATCGGCATTCCTGTCCCGTTTTGAAGCGGGCGGCAGGGGCCTGGGTTTTGCCGTGCTCGGCGGCGTTTTTGCCGAAGGCGTGGACCTGCCGGGCACCAGGTTGGTCGGTGCATTCATCGCCACTCTCGGATTGCCGCAGGTGAACCCGGTCAACCAGCAGGTTTGCGCACGCATGGAGACGCGTTTTGGCGCTGGCCTTGGCTACGACTACACCTACTTCTTTCCCGGCTTGCAGAAAGTGGTGCAAGCTGCGGGCAGGGTGATCCGCTCGGAAACCGATCGCGGCGTGCTGTACCTGGTGGATGACCGCTATGCCCGGCGCGATGCGCGTGCGCTGTTTCCGCAATGGTGGCAACCGCGCGTGATGCGGATGGCGGATTTGCCCGATGATGAAACGCGTTAAGTGCAAGACAGCATGCGCTCGGCAAGCGCCGCCGGATCATCGGGCGCGCGTGTCTTGCCGGACTTGATGCTAGTCTAGTGGCCGCGGCAACTGCGCCGATGTACTCTGCTGCATCCAAATCGCCATAACCTGAACCGGAGCAAAAACAATGACCATCCTGATCCTTGGCCTGGTGATTTTCCTGGGCGTGCATTCCATCCGTATCGTCGCCGACGACTGGCGCACCGCCCAGCGCGCACGCATGGGCCCGATGGCATGGAAAGGCGCTTACTCCTTGCTGTCCTTGCTCGGCTTTGGCTTGATCGTCTGGGGTTTCGGCATGGCGCGCGCCGATCCGGTGGTGCTGTGGACGCCACCGGTTTTCCTGCGGCATATCGCATCCTTGCTGTTGCTGGTCGCATTCATCTTGCTGGCGGCGGCTTACGTGCCGCGCAACGGCATCAAGGCCCGCTTGCATCATCCGATGATGATCGCCGTCAAGCTCTGGGCGTTTGCCCACTTGCTGACCAACGGGCGGCTGGCCAGCGTGGTACTTTCCTGCGCATTCCTGGCTTGGGTGGTGCTGGCATTCCGGGCGGCGCGACAACGTGACGCCCGTGACGCCACGGTCTATGCACCGGGGACGACAATGGCCACCCTGGTTACGGTGGTGCTTGGCGGAATCGGCTGGGCCGTGTTTGCATTCTGGCTGCACCGCTTGCTGATCGGTGTGGCGCCGTTTGCCATGCGAGGTTGAAAACGGTGGGGCTAGTCACGCTGTCATGGGCGCACGCCAGGCATTGCAGATAAACGCATGGCCGATGGCCAAATCTCCAAGGTTTCGGCGACGTCTGGGGGGGCGTATATTCTTAAGATGCAGATGGCGGTGAATCAGATTGATCCGGATTCAAACGAGGGTGTGTCTCTTCGCCCATCCACCACAAAATGGCACCTGATGCGAGCATTGAAAGAGCGACGAACCAGAAGGCGGCCTCGACCTGGCCCGTGAAGTGCGCAGCCAGCCCCAGACCCAGTGCCCCAATGCCGTAACCCAGGTCGCGCCAGAAACGGTAGATACCAATGGCCGATCCGCGCCAGTTCGGATGAGAGATATCTGCTACGGCTGCTGAGAGATTGGGATACAGCAGTGCCATGCCAAGCCCCGACAAAGCAGCAGACAAGGACCACCAGAGCACCCCCTGGCCCATCATCATGAGGGCCACACCGGCTCCGCATATCCACATGCCCCATACGTTTGGCCGATGGCGCCCAATGTGGTCAGACAAACGACCGGTGAATAACTGAGAGGCACCCCATGTAAGGCCATACACGCCAATGACCGAACCCACCTGCGTCAGGCTCAATCCCTTTTGGTATAGATACACGGGATAGAACACCCAGACCAGCGCATCGACGAATTTCTCCACCAGTCCAGCCTGGCTCAGGGCAAAGAGCCGGTGATCACGCCAGCTCATGAGCGCAAACACCTCCCAGGTGCTCGGTGCGCTGGAAATGTTGCGCGGGTAACGCGGTAACGCCGTGCTTTGGCTTGTACCTGTTGCATGACGTGCTGCCTCGGCCTTGGCCCAGGGCAGGGTCTCTCGCACCCACACTTGAGTAAGGACGAGGGCGCTCAAGATCACGACGAGTCCAAACACCAAAAGCCCTTGTCGCGCTCCCAGCACGGTCGCAAGCCAGGCAGTGATGATGCCCGCCAGCGCTACCCCCACGTAACCCGCAAACTCATTGAGCCCCATTGTGAGGCCACGCTCCTGCATGCGCGTGATGTCGAGTTTGGAGGTCTGCGTCATCGACCAGGTCAAGCCTTGATTCACGCCCAGCAACACTGTGGCTGCGACCACCCAATTCCAGTTTGGGGCATACCAGACCATGAACGGAATGGGTACGGCCATCAGCCAGCCCAGCAGCAGCACACGCTTGCGTCCGATGCGCTCAGACAATCTCCCGGCCATGAAATTCATCACTCCCTTGACCACGCCAAAAGCAATGACGAATGAGGTCAGCAACAGGAATGAAGTCTTGGGCACGCCGAACTCTGACTCGGCCAGCGCTGGAACCACGGTGCGCATCATGCCAATGGTCAGCCCCACCAACAGCACCTGCAACAGTTGGTGCAGAAACTGCTGCAAGTTGGCTCGAATGCCGTGTTGGTAATCCATGGGCATCAGGCCGATTGTATGAAAAACATCTTTTTCCCTTTCAGAACACCAGCACTTTGTCGGCTTCAGCAGTCCAGTCGGCAAGTTGCGCCAGGGTGGACCGGCGGGCGCCTTCAACCAGCTCTTCATCCCTCAATCCCCGTGCATCCATGCAGGTTCCGCAAAGCGCCACTTCACCTTTGCGCAGCACCTTGCCCAGCATCAGTTGCACGTTGTAGTAACCCTCCGGCACCTTCTGACCAGCCTTGGCACAGGCCACGGCATCAGCCATCAAAAACAGACGCACCTGCACCTCTTCTTTGGCCGACAGCACGCCTGCCAGTCGCAGGGCGTTATAAGCCCGTTCACTCCCATAGGGCGCATCGTTGACGATGAAAAGTACTTGGGACATCACTTGCCTCCGCTCCTTATCGAATCCTTCAGCCCGTCCAAGTTGCGACGAACGTTGTTATTGAACAGCAGGCCTTCTTTGGCTTGCCTGGGCACGTCCTCGACATCGAGCACGTCGCTTACCATCTGGAAGGACACGGCACCGTTATGGTCCCGGCCGTCAGCGGCCAGCATCTGATTGCCATAGAACACCGAAGGTGCCGGTAAATCAGGTGCCAGGCTGGACGGGATCAGCTGGATCGGCACCCGATATGTGTTGGCTAGTTCGGCTGCTACTTGCAGGTTGCCGTTGCAGCGCACGCCCGGTGGATCCTTTGCGATGAAGGTCAATACCCTGCGACCTGCGGCATCCGTTGAGCCAGGCACATTCATGGATACTGCGCCTGCCGCCCACACGCCAGCGGCAGCCAAGCACAGCGAGGCTATGCCCGACATCTTGATGAGTCTGGATTTCACGGTCATCTCCTTTGAAAATCAGGTCTCGGCCAATGGCATGCCAGCGGCCTGCCACTCGCTTACACCATCGAGCAGCTTTTGCACCCGATAGCCCTTGCTGCTCAAGAGCCGATAGGCCTCTTCAGAAAACAGGCAAAAGGGTCCACGGCAGTACGCCACGATGTCTTTGTTTTTGGGCAATTCAGCCAGGCGGCTTGCAATTTCCTGAACTGGCATGGAGCGAGCAAACGGCAGGTGAGCTTTTTCGTATTCCTCCTGTGGTCGCACATCGATAACCAGTACCTCCCCGCGCTTGGCACGTTTGAGCAAGGTCTCGCGATCCACCGTCAACAGCTTCGAGGGTTCCGCCACCATCTGATCGAGCGCCACACGCAGCTCAACGAGGTGCTCCTGCGCAACCTCTCTTAGCGTGACCCACAAACCTGCCACATCGTCGCCCGTGAGTCGGTAGATGACAAACTTGCCTTCCTTGCGAGACGTGACCAGCCGCGCCTCCCGTAAAGCCCTCAGGTGGGCACTGGCCAACTTGATGTCAATCGAGAGTTCGCCGGCCAGTTGCTCCACTGACCTCTCACTCTGGGCGAGCAACTCAAGCAATTCCAGCCGCTTGGGGCTGGAAACTGCTTTACCGATACGCGCCACCTGCTCGTAGAGCAAATCTTTGATCTGTCGATTGTTCATGATAATATTCTAACGATGGTTAGAGTGTAGCAAACAGCTGGGCATAAATCCAGTCAGCCTCGGCCCGAAACCAGAGCGATCTCGGACGGAGGAATCGGCGGCCCATGCAATACAACAGTAACAAGCACCTCTTCGCTGTTTTTTTCTCCGTGGCCTTACACGCTACGGTGCTTGTACTTGCCAGCAACTACCAGTTCAAGTTCTCCGGCAAGCCAGATGTACCGAAAGCAGACGAGATGATTGTCTACATGGAGGTCTTGCAGCCCCCTCCCGAGAAGAATCTTCCTGTACCTGCCAACCCACCATCAGCACAAGTCCCAGCCCCCGCGGCGGCCCCCTCAATCCAGGCACCGAAAGACAGCCCAGAAACAACGCCCGTCACCCAACGTCAGCCGGTATCCATGGCAGCGCCGTCTGCCCCAACAGCCGAAGAATGGGCCTTTGCTGCCAAATACACGCTCAAGAACAGCAAGGCTTACCGCTACAGTTGGGGTCAGCAGGTCCGCAGCATGATGGGCGCCGCAGTCGAAGGGCCAAATCAAGGCGTTGTACGGTTTCGGGTGGAAGTCGCGCCTGATGGAACATTGGCAAAGCTGGAAACACTGTGGACCACATCCACCGTTGCCGAGCAACTAGCGCGCAAAGCCATAGAAAACATGCCGCCGTTGCCACCGACACCGACCGGCAAACCTTTGATCTTTGAGAGGACGATCTCGTTCACACCTTTTGCATCGGACGGACCTCCCATATACAAAGACGACTGTCTTCCTGACCCGCCAAGCTTCCGTAACCCATTTGCCTGGGATGGGAAATCACCGCAGTTGCGAATTGAACCGAAGTCCGTTGAGAAACTGGACCCCCAGGAGATGGTGGAGTGCCTCAGACAACTGCCTCAGGATTCGATCGAAGCCGAAAGTGCACGTGACCAGCGGCTCATGGATCAATGGGGATCGGGCAAGCCTGGACGCTGACGGCGGATCGCTGGTTTTGCACATCACGGCGAACTCATGTGAGTAGCGCCTTGACGCAGGGTCGGGGGCCGGTACCTTGTGCCCGGCCTGCCCCTGAGTTTTGACAACGCTCGAAGTGGAGACCTTTCTGGAACCGATCGAAAGGACAAAAGCCGGTCGGGTAGCAAAACGCTAACCGACCGGCTCGCAAATTTTCCGGCGCTTTCATTGGGCGCTGCAGCAGCGCTGCAGCGCGGCCTGCATCAGGTTCGCAAAGCGGCCAGGCGCCGGCTGCGGATCACCTGGATGAATACGGCAAGGATCACCAGTCCGAAGCCGATGGCGTCGGAAACCAGCGATGGATAGACCAGCGCGAAACCGGCGATGAGCAGCATCGCGCGTTCGATCATCGTGGTCTTGACCAGCATCCAACCCTGGAAGCCGGCAGCCAGCGCGGCTACGCCGACCGCAGCGGTGAACGTGACCTCGGCAATCATCCACCAGTTGGCCGTGGCCAGTGCCTTGGTCGAGCCCATCAGCAACAGTCCCAGTCCGCTTGGATCGAGCACGAACATGAACGGCACCAGGAAGGCGGGCACGGTGTACTTCCAGCATTGCAGCGTCGTCTTGTACGGGTCGCCACCGGTGATGGCGGCGGCGGCGAACGGCGACAGCGCGGTCGGCGGCGACACTTCGGACAGCACGGCGTAGTAGAAGATGAACATGTGGGCTGCGTAGTCCGGTACGCCCAGCTTGATCAGGGCGGGCGCGGCGATCACGGCGCAGATGATGTAGGACGCCGTGACCGGCACGGCCAGGCCGACGATCCATACCACCAGCGCGGTGAAGACGGCGGTCAGCAGCAGGTCGCCGCCGGCGTAGTCGATCACGATGCCGGAAAACTTCAGGCCCAGGCCAGTCAGCGTGACGACGCCGACGATCAGGCCAGCGCCGGCACAGGTAGCGGCAACGTTCAGCACGCCAACCGAACCGCCAGCCAGCGCCTTGACCAGCTTGGATTGTGCGATTCCCTTGATAATGCCTTTTTCGCGCAATTCAGCCGGCGAAATCAGCGTGGTATCTGCCCGCAGGAAGCTGGTGAGCAGCGAAACCACCGTCGCCCAGAACACCGACAGCACCGGTGAAAAGCCCCACATCATGAAGACCACGATCGAGATCAGCGACAGGAAATGGAACCAGTATTTGCGCGCCAGAACGCCGACCGATTCAACCTTGTCGAAGACCGCTTCATGCATGCCGTATTTGCGTGCGTCGATCTCGACCATCAGGAACAGCGCGAGATAGAACAGGCCGGTCGGGATGATTGCCATCAGCAGCACATCCAGATAGGAAATCTTCAGGAATTCCGCAATCAGGAAAGCGGCAGCGCCCAGCACCGGCGGCGAGATGATGGCGCCCAGTCCGCCGGCCGACAGCAGGCCGCCGGCGGCGTTGCGTTCATAGCCGACCTTGGCCAGCATGGGCCAGGCGACCGAGCCCAGCGTCACCGTGGTGGCCACACCGGAACCGGATGGGCCGCCGAGCAGGAACGACGCCAGCACCACCGTGCGTCCGGCGCCGGTTGGCTTGCCGCCCATCGCCGAGAAGGAAAAGTCGATATAGAACTTGCCGGCATTGGAAAACTGCAGGAAGGCGCCGAATATCGTGAACAGGATGATCAGCGAGGAGGAGACGTCCACCGCGGTGCCGAAGATGCCTTCGAGGGTCATGTACATCTGCCCGACCAGGCGGCCGATTTCGTAGCCCTTGTGGGTCCACGGATGCGGCAGGTAGGCGCCCAGCAGCGCATACAGCAGGAAGCAAGTCGTCACCAGCGGCATGACCCAGCCATTGGTGCGCCGCATCGCTTCCATGATCAGCAAGATCAGGGCGACACCGAACACGATGTCGGTCATGGTCGGGCTGGTGTTGCGGTCGAACAGGTCGTCGCCGCCCATCAGCAGGTAGACGATGGTCGCCACAGATACCAGCGCGGCAATCCAGTCCCACCACATGATGCGGTGACGAAAACGCTTTGAAATCGGGAACATCAGAAAGGTCAGGAACAGCACGAATGCAACGTGGACCGGACGCAGTGTCTGGGTCGGCACGATGTCGTAGGCCGCCCATAAATGGAACAGCGACATCAGGACAGCGCCCAGCACCAGGAAACCTCCCAGCCAGCCGCCCATCTTGTTGGCGGCGCCTTCTTCTTCTTCGATGAATTGTTCGGCTCTCCTCAGCGCTTCTTCGCTGACGATGCCGTCCTTGTCCTTGTCATTCACCTGGACCTGTTCACTCATGTTGTCTCATCCTGAAAGCGTGGGGCTATCGCTGCCCCATAAACAAAACCCCGCCGGGAGGGCGGGGCTGGCTTGCCGGGAATCGGTCAGTTGACCTTGATTCCCTTTTCTGCGAAGTACTTTGCTGCACCTGGGTGATATGGCACTGGCGAAGCGGAGGTTTTCTGGTTTTCCAGCTTGAAGTTCTCGGCTTCCTTGTGCACCGCAACGATGTCGCTCTTCTTTTCGAAGATGGTCTTGACGATGTTGTAGGC
>NZ_JAUSNH010000066.1 GCF_030645335.1 Lacisediminimonas sp.
CGCCAGCGCATCGGGATTGGAGGCCGTGCTGCTCATCGATGCGCCCCGGCCGGGGCCGGCGTGATGCAAAAGACATCCAGCCAGCTTGGCGCAAAGCCGTTGGCCGCCCGCGCCATGCCGGCCACGCCAAAAGCCAGCACCAGCAAGCCGGCGGCAATGCGCACACGACGTTGCCGCGACCAGCCGCGCAGGCGTTCACCAGCCAGCCCCATTGCCAACAGCGTGGGCAATGTGCCCAGGCCGAATGCCAGCATCACGGAGGCGCCGCCCACCGCAGTGCCAGTGAGCATGGCGGTGGCCAGCACGCTGTAGACCATGCCGCACGGCACCCAGCCCCAGAGCGCGCCGAGCGCCAGCGCCTTGGCCGGATGGTCGATCGGCAGCAGCGGCTTCATCAGCGGTTGCAGCCGCCGCCACAAGCCTTGCCCGAGCGCTTCCAGGCTGTGCAATCCACGCCACGCGTCCATCAGGTAGAGACCGAGCACGATCAACATGCCGTTGGCCAGCCAGTACATCGCCAGGCGCAAGCTGGCCAGGTCGAGCAATGCCTGCACCCCGCCCAGCATGCTGCCGGCGAGTGCACCCGCCACCATGTAACTGCCGATGCGCCCGGCATTGTAGGAGGCCACGCGCAACAGACCGTCGGCGCCGATGCCTGCGCCGGCTATAGCCGTGTTCTTGGCGGTCACGACCGGCACCGGGAATGCGGAAGTCGGCGGCCGCGAACGAGCAGCGGCCGAAAAGGCGCTGACGATGCCGCCGCACATGCCGATGCAATGCACGCCACCCAACAGGCCGACCAGGAAAATCGGGAACAGGGATAAACCAGTGGGCACAGGCAGCAGCGTATTGTCGGTCAGATGGTTTTGGAATAACGCAGCGGCGCTGCCTGCGGCTCGGCACGACGTTCGTTCAGGTGGCGGTCGAACACCATGCATATATTGCGGATCAAAAGTCGCCCTTTGGGCGAAACCGTGATCCATTTATCATCAATTTCCAGCAACCCGTCCTGTTCGAAGCCGCGCAGCTTTTCCATCTCGGCGGCAAAATAGGATGCGAATGTGATCGGATAAGCCTGCTCCAGCGATGGCATGGACAATTCGAAATTACACATCAGCATCTGGATGATAGAACGCCGCAGCACATCATCCATGCCCAATTTGATGCCGCGTGCGATCGGCAGGTCATTCTTGTCCAGATGATTGTAGTACGCCGACAGGGTTTTGACATTCTGGCTGTAGGTGGTGCCCACGGAACTGATCGCCGATACGCCGCAGGAAACCAGGTCGGCATCGGCATGGGTGGAATAGCCCTGGAAATTGCGGTGCAGGCGGCCCTGCCCCTGTGCGATCGCCAGGTCGTCGGTCGGCTTGGCGAAATGGTCCATGCCGATGTACACGTAGCCAGCCCGCGTCAGCCGGCGTATGCACAGGGCCAGCATGTCGAGCTTGGCCTGTGCGCTGGGCATTGCCGCCTCGTCAATCAGGCCTTGCGACTTGAACAGGTGCGGCATGTGCGCGTAGTTGTAGATCGATATCCGGTCGGGATCCGCTGCAATCACCTTGGACAGCGTGGTTCCCATCGAAATCACATTTTGCTTGGGCAGGCCATAGATCAGGTCGATCGATACCGAACGGAAGCCGGCTTCACGGGCCGCGGCAATCGCGTCGAGTGTCATGCTTTCGGGCTGGATGCGATTGACCGCCGCCTGCACGTCCGGATCGAAATCCTGCACACCCATCGACAGCCGGTTAAAGCCCTGGCGGCGCAGCTTGTGGATGCGCTCACGGTCCACCGTGCGCGGATCGATCTCGATGGAGTACTCGCCAATGGCGTCCGGCGCAAAGGAGAACCAGCGCCGCAAATGGCGCATCAGTTCATCCATCTGCGCGTCGCTGAAATAGGTGGGCGTGCCGCCGCCAAAATGCAGCTGCTCGATCTGGTTGGCGCCGGCAAAAAGCTGGCCCTGCATCTCGATTTCGCGCTTCAGGTAGCCCAGGTAGGTTTCAGCCTTGCTGCGGTCGCGGGTGATGATCTTGTTGCAGGCACAGTAATAGCAAAGCGATTGGCAAAACGGAATATGCACGTACAGCGAAAGCGGATGCCGGCCGCCGACGCGGCGCACCGCGGCCACCGCCTGCAGGTAGTCACGATAACCGAAGGACTCCGTGAAACGGTCCGCCGTCGGGTAAGAGGTATAGCGGGGCCCGAGCTGGCTGAGCTTGCCGATCAGGGCGGCGTCGAATTCGATTGCCGGACTGGCCGGCCCCGGATGGAGGGACTGCGTCATTTCTTCGACTCCTGCTGCGGGCAGCGCCCGGACAGGACGCCCATTCCCAAGGCAATGAAGTGTAGGCAGCGGGGTCGGCGCAATCCTTGATCCAAGTCAAAATCAGCCGGGTGCTGCCGCCCAAGACGCCCGCCCGGTGATCGCGAGAACAACTATCTGACAAAACCCGGCTGCTGCAATCAGCCGGCGACTGATTGCAATGGCAAGTGCAAGGACACCGTGTCATCGCCGCGCTCGGGGTTCTTGACCTCGAAGCCGAGGCTCTGCACCAGGCGGATCAGGCCGCGGTTGCGCGCCAGCGCCTCGCCAATGATTTCACCGGTGCCGCGCCGCTTGCAGTAGTCGATGATCTTGGTCATCAGCAGCCGGCCCAGTCCATGGCCCTTCAGGTCGGAGCGCACGATGATGGCGAATTCCGCCTTCTGGTTATCCGGATCGGCGATGGCCCGCACCACGCCCAATGTTTCCCAACTGGCATCGGCGCGCTGGCGAACGGCAACGAATGCCATTTCCCGGTCGTAATCGACCTGGGTCAGCCGGGCCAGTTGTGCGGGCAGCAATTCATTCATCTGGGTGAACACGCGCAAGCGCACATCGTCCGACTCCAGCGCCTTGAAAAAGCGCACATGCTCCTCGCCATCTTCCGGACGGATCGGACGCAACACAATGGGCTGCAGTCCCTCCGGCCCCTGCCACTGGCGTGTCTCTTCCAGTTCATCCGGATAAGGCCGGATTGCCAGGCGGTCCGGCCGCGCCGGTCCGATCTTGACCCGGGCGTCGAGCGCGATCACGCCATTCTCGTCGGCCAGCAAGGGATTGATGTCGAGTTCGATCAGCTCGTCGATATCGGTGACCAGCGCCGAGATCCGCATCAGCGTGTCGCAGATGGCGTCCATGTCTGCCGGCGGACGGTTGCGGTAGCCCTGCAGCAGCCGCGCCACCCGGGTGCGGCTGATGAGGTCCAGCGCCAGCACCCGGTTCAGCGGCGGCAACTGGATCGCGGAATCGGCCATCACTTCGACCGCGGTGCCGCCCTGCCCGAACAGGATCACCGGACCGAACACCGGATCGGTCGACACGCCCACGATCAGCTCGTGCGACTGCGGACGGCGCGCCATCTGCTGCACCGTGAATCCGGCCAGCCGTGCCTTCGGCAGCGCCGCGTGCAGCCGCTTTTGCATGGTCGCGGCACTGTTCCTGACCGCGTCGGCGTCCTCCAGGTCGAGCACCACGCCGCCGACATCGGACTTGTGGCTGATATCGGGCGACAGGATTTTCAGCGCGACCGGAAAGCCGATTGCCCGGGCACAGGCCGCAGCCGCATCCGGGTCGGCGGCGACCCGGGTCTGCACCACCGGAATATGGTAGGCGTCCAGCAACTGTTTGGACTCGGGCTCGGTCAACATGCTGCGCCCGTCGGCCAGCGCCGCGCGGATCAGCGCGCGCGCCATTTCCCGCTGCGGCGCGCGTTGCTCGGCCAGCGCCGGCGGCACTTGCATCAGCAGGAACTGGTTGCGCCGGTACTGCACGATCTGCATGAATCCCTGTACCGCTTTTTCCGGCGTGTCGAAGGTCGGTATGCCGGCCTCGCCAAACAGCAGGCGCGCGTCGCGCACCGCATCAGCGCCCAGCCAGCACGCCAGCACGTTGCGGCTGCTGGCAGCCACCAGCGGCGCCAGCGCGCGCGCAATGTCGGCGCTGGGCACGATCGCGGTGGGCGCATGGATGAACAGGATGGCGTCGGCGTCCTCGCTATCGAGCAGGATCTGCATCGCTTCACGGTAGCGCGCCACCGGCGCGTCGCCGATGATGTCGACCGGATTGCCGCGCGACCAGGTCGGCGGCAGATGCTTGTCCAGCAGTTTCAGCGTCGGCTCGGACAGCGTAGCCAGCGTGCCGCCGGCGGCTATCAGCGCATCGGTCGCCATCACGCCGGGGCCGCCGCCGTTGGTGATGATCACCAGCCGCTCGCCATGCAGCGCGCGCGCGTAGGCCAGCGTCTCGACGGCATCGAACAAGTCGTCGGTGGATATCACGCGCAGCATGCCGGCCCGGCGCAAGGCGGCATCGTAGATCAGGTCGGCGCCGGCCAGCGCACCGGTATGGGACGCCGCCGCCTTCGCCGCTTCCGGCGCGCGACCAGCCTTGATCACCATCACCGGCTTGCTGCGTGCCGCCGCGCGGGCAGCGGACATGAACTTGCGGGCATGGCGTATATCCTCCACGTACATCAGGATCGAACGCGTATCCGGATCGCGTGCCAGGTAGTCCAGCACGTCGCCGAAATCGACATCGGCGCTTTCGCCCATCGAAATGAACTTGGAAAAACCGATGCCGCGCGAGCGCGCCCAGTCCAGCACTGCCGTGACCAGCGCCCCGGACTGCGACACAAAGGCGATGTGGCCCGGTAGCGCACCGGTATGCGCAAAGCTGGCGTTGACGCCGATCGCGGGCGCCAGCATGCCCACGCAGTTCGGGCCAAGGATGCGCAGCAGGTACGGCCGCGCCGCGTCCAGCATGCGCTGGGTCAGCCGCACCCCCTCATGGTCGTGTACGCCAAGTCCTGCGGTGATCACTATCGCAGCCCGGGTGCCGCGCCGGCCAAGTTCGGCGATGATGGCGGGCACCGTATCGGGCGGGGTGCAGATGACGGCCAGCTCGGGCGCTTGCGGCAGTTGGCGCAGGTGGCGATAGCAGCGCAATCCCTGCACCTGGTCGTACTTGGGGTTGACCGCATACAGCGCACCCTTGAAACCGGCCGCCAGCATATTGCCGAGCACGGTGCTGCCGACACTGGCGGCACGATCGGAGGCGCCGATGATGGCGATCGATGCCGGATTGAAAAGCTTGGACAGGTTGCGTATGCTCATGCTCGGGATCCTGGTGGGTTTGGCAACGGAAGGACGCGAACGCGATTGATCGCAGGACAATCTGGTCGGCAACCTTGACTTGCATCAAAATTGCCCGGCGCGGCTGTTTCACCAGGGATCTTGTGCTGGACGAAAATCCGGACGATGCCTACGCTTGCAATAACTCGAAAAACATTCAGTAGCCGAACCCTAGCACGAAGTCTGGAGGACACAAATGTCATACAAAACCATCCTGGTCCATGTCGACCTGTCGGCACACTGCGCGCAGCGCACACAGGTGGCGGCAAGGCTCGCCGCCGCACACGATGCGCACCTGGTGCTGGCGGCGATGACCGGCTTGTCGCGCTTTGCCATGACAGGTGAAGAACTTGCCCAGTCCGATCCGGTGATCAATTCGCACCGCGCCTTGTTGCACCAGCGTGCCACGAAAGCGCTGGACAGCGCCGAAGCCGTCGCCCGCAGCGCAGGTGCATCGCGCATTGAACGACGGCTGATGGATGACGAGGCCGCGGCCGGTATCACGCTGCAGGCGCGCTACAGCGACCTGGTCGTGCTGAGCCAGGAAGACCGCAATGAAGCGATGATGGGCGGCGCTGAAAATTTTCCCGAATTCGTGCTGCTCAATTGCGGCCGTCCGGTACTGATCGTGCCCTATGCAGGACATTTCCCGGCGGTCGGCAAACGCGTGCTGGTGGCATGGAACGGCAGCCGCGAAAGCACGCGCGCAGTGACCGCGGCGCTGCCCTTGCTGCAACAAGCCGACAAGGTGGAGATCGCCGTCATCAATCCGGACCAGGACAGCGATGTGCATGGGCCGCAACCGGGCGCCGACATCGCGCTGTACCTGGCACGGCATGGGGTGAAGGCGGAAACCATGATGGAATCCGCCGTCAAGGATCCTGGCGAGGGCTTGCTCTCGCTGGCGGCGGACCTGTCGTCGGACTTGCTGGTGATGGGCGCTTATGGCCATTCGCGTTTCCGCGAAATCCTGCTGGGCGGCGTGACGCGCAAGTTATTGTCCTCGATGACCTTGCCCGTACTGTTTGCGCACTAGCATTGCAAGGCGCGGCCCAGGCTGATGGCCGGGGCCGCTCTTCAGCGCCCCATCCCGGGACACTGTATTGCCAGGCTATTTTGCTACTTGCCTTGCCACATCAGGCAGTGGCATCCCCTAAACCGATCGGCGCTGGCGCAATATTCACGATCAGTGAAAACAGCCGGTCGAAGTCGCCCTTGAGTTCCTTCTTTTCCAGCGGATCGACGTTGGCAGCGAAGGCCTGGCCGACAGCTTGCCAGTCGGTTTCGTCGAGCTGTTTTTCGGCGCCCGGCAAGATCGTCTCTTCTTCGATGCGCATGTGATTGAAATAAAACTCGGCGTAGTCCTCGACCATCTGCAGGAACGGCGCATAAGCCTGTACCCCTGAAAACTCCAAGCGGATCAGCATGTGCTCCATCTTGTGCACCAGTGACTCGCCCTGGCCATGCTGCGCTTCGAGCGTGTCCAGCGCGCCATCGAAGTCGTGCGTATGGCTGCGCAGCCGGGCAAACAGGAACTGGTCTTCCTTCGGATGATGGAAGCGTTCCGGATATTCGCTGATGTAGAAAAGCATTGCGCGCAAGACCTTCAGGTCTGGCTCGACCTTGGTCTTGGCCATCTGGCGCGCCATGTGCAACATGCCGTGGATGACGGCGGCAAGGCGGCTGTGTTCGTCGCGGATCAGCCGGATGGCGTCACGCGCCACATGGGAGGCCGGGGCGCTGCCGGTGGCGGCTACGGTACTGTTCATGTCAACTCTCCAGTCGATGTCGGGGCAGTTAATGATTTTTTCAGCGGATACACCAGCACCGGTGCGACGGCGTGGGCCAGCACCTTCTGCGTCTGGCTTCCCATCAGCATGCGTTCCATGCCGGTACGTCCGTGTGACGCCATCCAGATCAGGTCGCAGCCGAACTCGCGCGCGGCATTGACGATTTCGTCGGCAGCAGTGAAACCGGTCACCACGGTCGTCTTGCAGGGCACATTTTTCGCGCCAGCCTGCTCCGCAATGCGCTGCACATGCTTGCCGGCGGTCTCGCGCAGCGCCGCCTCGTAGCCGCTCATGTCGGGCACGATGCCGCCTTCACTGCCCATCGGGTACGGATAAGCTTCAGCAACCGAAATGGCGACCAGGCTGGCGCCTGTTTCGCTGGCAAATGTGATTGCTGCCGCAACAGCCAACTCAGACAGCCGGGATCCATCGGTGGGTACCAGGATTGTTTTGAACATCGTTGCTCTCCTTGTCCGGGGAAATCCCGGTCAGTAAAAATTGGATCAGGTCCCGTACTGGCCGTATTGCATTGCCAAACGGAAGTTTTTCCGAGCCACGGAAGAACAGCCCGCGCTCGACATCGCCCTGCAACGCAAACGCCAGTTGCCGGTCGATGCAAAATTGGCCGGCGCGGGCGATTCCATCGCGCAGGCCGCACTGTTGCAGGCAGTCGAAACCGACGGTGCAATCGCGTTGCGTGGCACGCGATTGCAGCTTGGCTTCCTTGTGCAGGTAATTGTCGAGCCAGGGCGTGCGTACGCCACGCGCCGGCAGGCCCGCCACGCTCATGAAGGTGACGATGTCTTCCGGCCTGGCCTGGGTCAGCACACGCTTGAAGTTGGGATGGGCGTCGCCCTCCTCGCTGACTGCGAACGGCGTGCCGAGCTGGACTGCGGACGCACCGAGGCCGAGCAGCGCACGCACCTGCGTCGGCTCATGGATGCCGCCGGCGACGATCAGTGGAATTTTTTCGGATTCAATGCCGAGCTTTTGGAACAGTTCGAGTGTGGCTTGCAGTACCAGTTCGAATGCGAAATGCGGCGAGTCGACTTCATCGATCCGTGCCGCGCCCAGGTGTCCTGCGGCATAGCGCGGGTTTTCGATGACGATGGCGTCCGGCAAGCGATTCTTGCGCATCCATTTTTTCAGCAACAGGGAGATGCCGCGGGCGTCCGACAGGATCGGGATCAGCGCCATGTCCGGCCAGGCGGCCGTCAATGCGGGCAGGTCCAGCGGCAGGCCGGCGCCGGCAACGATGGCGTCGGCGCCGCTTTCGCAAGCTTGCCTGACGTAGGCCGGGTATTGCTCCAGCGCGCGCATGACATTGACTGCGATGGCGCCATTGCCCTGTGCAATCTCGCGCGCCGCGCGCAGCTCGCGGTCGAGTGCGACCAGGTTGGCGCAGTCGATGGTGGCCTTGTCGCGGGATATTGCTGTCTGCGCCATCAGGTCGGGGTGATGGCGGCGCAGGTCTACGCTGGAAATGGTGCCCAGCGCATTCAGGCGGGCCACGCTGCCGGCCAGCCGATGCGCGGAGACGCCAACACCCATGCCGCCCTGCACGATCGGTAGCAGGGTCTTGTTACGCAGGCGCAGCGGCGGCAGGTCAATTGGCAGCACAGGTGGCTTTCCGGAAACGTTCAAGTTCGGGGCAGCGTAACAAATGGGCCGGCGGAAAATTTTGACTTGTATCAAAAAGGACCGGATGGGCTTGCCGGGGATGGCATCCGGGCGGGAACGGCAAACGGTTCAGGATATTGCGTGCAACGATATCCCATTGCTTATTGAGCAACTAACTTCCGAGTCCCCTATCGGGAACCAATTATCTGGCCTGGATTGACCGCCGCTTCGAGAAACCGGGAAACCGACCCGGTAGGCCGATCAGTCCGCCGACCGGTCCAGCGTAAAGGACTCCAGGTAGTCTGGCACCCGGCACCGCCAGTGCAGGGTCTCTTCGATGCGCTTTCGGATATTGTCAGCCGCGTCCGGCTCGCCATGGATGATGAAGGTCTGCTTGGGCGGCACGGTAAAACCCTTGAGCCAATCGATGATTTCGCCGGCGTCGGCATGCGCCGACAGGTTGTCGATCTGCTCCACTTGCGCCCGCACCGGGTAATACTCGCCGTGGATCTTGATGGAGTCGGCTCCGGCCAGCATGGCTGCACCGCGCGTGCCGCCAGCCTGGTAGCCGGCGAACAGCACGGTATTGCGCCGGTCGCCGACAAACGCCTTCAGGTGATGCAGCACGCGCCCGCCGGTCGCCATGCCGCTGGCGGCGATGATGACCATCGGCACGCGGCGCAGGTTCAGCGCAATCGATTCATCCACCGACCGGACGATGCGCGCGCTCTCGCACATGTCGCTGACCTGCTGGCGCGTCAGTTTATGGTCGCTGCTGTGCTTGACGTAGACGTCGGTGGCGTTGGCTGCCATCGGACTGTTCAGGTACACCGGCAGCCCGGACGGTATCGCGCCGGATTCCTTGAGCAGGTGCAGGTCGTACATGATGGTCTGGGCCCGGCCCACCGCAAACGCCGGAATGATCGTGACGCCGCCACGCGCGGCAGTTTCGCTCACCGTGCGCGCCAGCTTTTCCAGCGGGTCGCTGTCGAGATGCGGCTTGTTGCCATAGGTGGACTCCACCACGACATAGTCGGCCTGCGCAATCGTCTCCGGCGCCATCATGATCGGGTCATTGACCCGACCGAGGTCGCCCGAAAAAGCGATGCTGGTGCCGTCATGCCGGATCAGCACGCTGGCCGCACCCAGTATGTGACCCGCGCGCGAGAACCGGACGTCCAGCCCCTCGACGTCAAACGATTTGCCGAAAGGAACCGGGCGGAACAGGCGCAGCGCATGCTCGGCGTCATCCACTGTATATAGCGGCAAGGCAGGATGATGTTTTGAAAAACCGCGGCGGTTTGCATAAGCCGCTTCTTCTTCCAGCAGGTAGGCGCTGTCCGGCAGCAGGATCTTGCACAGGTCCCAGGTAGCGTCGCTGGCATAAATGGGTCCGCGGAATCCGTTGCGCACCAACAGCGGCAGGTAGCCGCTATGGTCGAGATGGGCATGAGTGAGGATCACCGCCCTGATCGACGCCGGATCGACCGGCAGCGGCTCCCAGTTACGCAGGCGCAGTTGCTTGTATCCCTGGAACAGGCCGCAATCGACCAGTACATGCCGGTTGTCGAAACTGAGCAGGGTCTTCGAGCCAGTGACGGT
>NZ_JAUSNH010000101.1 GCF_030645335.1 Lacisediminimonas sp.
CTCCACCAGCAGGATGGTGGTGTCGGTCTGCTTGAGTTCGCGAAATGCCACGATCATGTTGACGATGATGGCCGGCGCCAGGCCCTTGCTCGGCTCGTCGATCAGGATCAGCTTGCGCGGCTCGACGATGGCGCGCGCTACCGCCAGCATCTGTTTCTGGCCGCCAGAGAGTTTGCCGGCCGGATGCATCCAGAACTTTTTCATCGGCGGGAACAGCTTGAAGATCCATTCCAGCCGGGCGGCATCGATGTCTTCGGCGCGGCGCGCACGGCGCGCCGCCAGCAGCATGTTTTCACGCACGCTCAGGTCGGCAAAAATGCCCATGTTCTCCGGCACGTAGGCAATGTCGAGCTGGGCAATGTCCGGTGTCGCCATGCCGCGCAATTCGCGGCCGTCGAACGTGATGCTGCCCTGCGACGCCTGCCACAGGCCCATGATGGTGCGCAAGGTGGTGGTTTTGCCGGCGCCGTTGCGGCCCAGCAGCATGGTCAATTGCCCGCGCGGCACTTCGAAGTCGACGCCGTGCAGGATATGGTAAGCGCCAATGTGGGTCTGCACGCCGGCCAACTTCAGCAAGACGTCGCTCATGCCGCATCCTCCACCGGCGCCAGCCCCAGGTAGGCTTGTTGCACCACCGGCGACGCAATTACCGCCTCGGGTTCGCCGTCGGCCATCAGGGCGCCGTTGTGCAGCACGATGATCCGGTCCGCGAGTTCACGCACGACATCCATCTTGTGCTCGACTAACAGGATGGTCTTGTCGCGCTGGCTCTTGAGGCTGCGGATCAGGTCCAGTATCACCGGCACTTCATCGACGCTCATGCCAGCTGTCGGCTCGTCGAACATGTAGACCGCCGGTTCCAGCGCCATCAGCATGCCGACTTCGAGCTTGCGCTGGTCGCCATGCGGCAGCGACGCGGCGGTCGCATCGCGGCGCGCGGTCAGTGCCACGTCTTCCAGCACGCGTTCGGCGCGCTGCACCAGTTCCTTGTGGTGGCTCCACACATGCAGCAAGTCCAGTCCGAGGTGCTGCCGCGACTGGAGGGCCAGGCGGATATTTTCCATCACGGTCAGGTTCGGAAACAGGCTGGTGAGCTGGAACGCCCGTCCGATCCCGGCGTGGGTGCGGGCCGACGGCGACATGCCGGACAGGTCGCGGCCATTGAGCAGCACTTGCCCGGCACTGGCTTTGAGCTGGCCCGAGATCAGGTTGAAGTAGGTGGTCTTGCCGGCGCCGTTGGGCCCGACAATGGCGGTCAATGTCCCGGGCTGGAAAGCGCAGGACACGGCATTGACCGCGACATGACCGCCAAAGCGTATCGTCAGGTCGCGGGTCTCAAGGGACGGTGTCGGCATCTGGGTCATCGTTGCAGGCAGGCGGCCAACGCACTGCAAAAGGACCGGCGGAGCCGCTCTCCTTTGCATGCCCGGCACGGATGCCGGGCCGCCAGGCCTGCTTGTCTGATCAGCGCTTGTTACGGATCGGAACCGCCATTTCTTCCGGCTTGATTTCCCGCACCAGCTCAGGAACGCCCCACGGGAAAGCAGGATCGACCTTGATCTTGAAGTGATACATCGATTGCATCGCCTGGTGGTCTTCCTTGCGGAAAGTCATTTTTCCCTTCGGCGTATCGAAGCTCATGCCTTCCATCGCGGCGATCAGCTTTTCGGTATTGGTATTGCCGCCGGTTTTCTTCAGTGCTTCCACCAGCGCCATGCCGGCCGCCATGCCGCCCGCGGTAAAGAAATCGGGCGGATTCTTGAAGCGCTTGTAATGCTCGGTCACCAGCCAATTGTTGGCCGGGTTCTTCGGAATACCGAAGTAGTAATACGCCGCGCCTTCCATGCCGGGGAAATTCTTGTAGGCCGTCATGGCCGGCAGGATGTTGCCGCCGGTCGCGATTTCAATGCCGTAGCGCTTCGGATCGAGGTCTGCAATCTTGAATGGATTGCCGCCGGCCCAGATGATGAAGATCACTTTGCGGCCCGGCTTGCCCTTGAGTGCGTCGAACAGGCGCTGCGCGCCGGCGGTGAAGTCGGTGGTGTTGCCGGGCAGGTATTCTTCATGAACCAGCTTGGCTTTTTTCAGTGCTTCCTTGAAGGCTTTCACGCCATCGCGGCCAAAAGCCGTGTCCTGCGCCATGGTGGCGATGGTGATGCCGGCCTTGTCGAGTGCAACCGCATTGGCGATCGCGTCCTGGGATGAATTTCGGCCGGTGCGGAAGATGTAGCGGTTCCACTTGTCGCCGGTAATCGCATCGGCCACGGCCGGTTCGACCAGCAGGATCTTCTTGTACTCTTCAGCCACCGGCAGCATGGCCAGCGCCACGCCCGAACTGGTCGGTCCCACCGCGATGTCGGCACGGTCGTCGGCAAAGGCGGCGGCCAATTGGGCTTTGCCCACGTCCGGCTTGCCCTGGTTATCCTTTTCGATCACCACCAGGTTATTGCCGTTGACCTTCATCGTCCCGCCTGTGGCGTACTCCAGGCCCATCATCAGTCCGGTCTGGGTCTGCTTGGCATAAGCTTCCAGTGCACCGGTCTTGTCGTAGACGTGGGCAATCTTGATGTCTTTTGCTTGGAGGGAGGCGGCGCAGCATAATAGGGCTGCCGCAGCGATCAGGCGGGTTTTCATTTGTCTCGTCCTTTTTTATCGGATATTCAGCGGAATTTCCTCCGGCGAGATTACTCCAAAGAATTGGACTTGGGTATGCAGTAGAAATACGTGAAGCGAAGAGGACGTGAAATGATCAGATGGAAACGACATCCAAGCCCCCTGGGCCCCTTGCTGCTGGCGGCCAGCGCGCGCGGACTATGCGGCCTGACGTTCAGTGAGCACAAATATTTCAAGGGCGTGGTCGGCGATGAAGATCCGGCGCATCCGATATTGCAATCGGCGGCCAGGCAGCTCGATGATTACTTTGCCGGTAGCCTGACGCATTTCGACCTGCCGCTCGATCTTGACGGCACACCATTCCAGTTGCGGGTGTGGGAGTCCTTGCGCCGGATTCCGTTTGGCGTGCCCAGCACGTATCGCCAGCAAGCAGCCCTGGCAAACAATCCGCTTGCGGTACGCGCAGTGGGGTCGGCGATCGGCCGCAATCCGGTCAGTATCATCGTGCCCTGTCACCGTGTGCTGCGCACCGGCGGCGCGCTGGCCGGCTACGCCGGCGGCCTCGAACGCAAGCGTTTCCTGCTCGCGCTGGAGGCACGTCGATAGCCCCGAACCGGGGCTATTTGTTTTGCGTGGTGCCCGAGGTCGTGGGCTCCTGCACCGATGGATCGAGTCCCTTGGCCTTGGCGCCCGCTTCGCCGGCTGCCGGATAGGAACCTGGACCTGTCGTGCTGCCCGAACTGCCGGAGGCGGCGCCTGAAGAAGGCATGCCAGTCGAGCCCGAGCTGCCAGCGCCAGAACCCATTGAAGTGGAGCCGGAAGCGCCCGAGCTGGATGGCGTAGCGCTGCGCGCCGCCCTGTCTTGTTGCATTTGACCGCAAGCGCCCAGTGCTACGACGCAGGCCAAAGGTAATATCCATTTAACCATGTAAGCTCCTTAGGAAAGTTGGTTTCATCAGCCGTGTGCAAGATCTCGCTTTCGCAAAAACATTGTCAACAGTGCTGCTGATAGAAGCCTTCCCAGGCCTTTGGTTCCTGACAATTTGACAAAACAGTTGCTCCGCTTGATCGGCGTCAGCTTCTGCGCAGCAATGTTCCCGGATTGATCCCGCCTCGCGTCGCCCGCAGCTTCGCTGGCAACAAGGGCAGCTCAAGCCAGGGTATTCAGGCAGCCTTTTTGGCGACTGCCTTGCGCGGCGCCGCCGTTTTGCCAGCCGCGGTCTTGCTTGCTGTGGTTTTCTTTGCGGCGGTTTTCTTTGCCGCTGCCTTTTTTGCGGCCGGCTTCTTTGCCGCCGTTTTGGCTGCGCTCGCCTTGCGTGCCGGCGCCGCTGCATCCGCATCCGCTTCATCGTCAGCGCCGGCCTTGCCGGCTTTTGCAGCCGCTTTCGCCGCTCCGCCCGGCTTGACCTTGCGTTCTTCGAATTCGAAGCTCACCTTGCCATCCTTGCCGCGCACCAGGAATGCCTTGAATGGCCTGCGCGTGCGCTGGGAAACAAAGCCCGGCATCAGGTCGGTCTTGCCTTCATTGAGCAGCTTGACCATTTGTTCCGGCAGGATTTCCTGCTGCAGGATGATGCGGCCGCTGCGGAAGTCGCAGCCTTTTGGCCGCAGCACCGAGCGCTCGCAGACATAGGCCAGCCCCAGTTCATACACGCCGCTGCCGCATTTCGGGCAGGGGCCCAGTACGGTCTGGCCGGTAAAGTCGACCGGCTCGCCGTCTTCGCTATCGCCGTTGTTCTGGCCGAAGTCGAACTCGAGCTTGAAGTTGTTCAGGTCTTCATCGCGTGCGATGCGCAGGATCGCAGCGAAGGGCTTGCCCATCTTTGAACGGAAGCCCTGCAGCGGGCCGATGGTGCGATTGCTCAGCAACTCTTCGACTTCAGCGACTTCGAACTGGCGGCTGCCGGGTGTCTTGCCGATCGAGAATTCGCATTTGGTGCAAGCGAAGCGGCGGTAATTTTCTTTCACCACGCTGCCGCAATTCGGGCATGGCGTGACCAGTGTGGCGTAGTCGCCCGGAATCGTGTCGTTGTTGTATTCCTTGGCGCGCTTGACGATGATTTGCGTCATCTGCGCGATCTCGCGCATGAATTCGTCGCGGCTGATGCGGCCGCGCTCCATTTGCGCGAGCTTGTATTCCCATTCGCCGGTCAGTTCTGGCGCGGTCAGTTCGGAAACCCCGAGTCCGCGCAGCAAGGTCATCAACTGGAATGCCTTTGCCGTGGGCATCAATTCACGCCCTTCGCGCAGCAGGTATTTTTCGCTCAGCAGCCCCTCGATGGTGGCCGCGCGCGTGGCCGGCGTGCCGAGTCCCTTGCCCGCCATGGCGTCGCGCAGGTCTTCGTCGTCGATCAGCTTGCCGGCGCCTTCCATCGCCGACAGCAGCGTGGCTTCCGTGTAACGCGGCGGCGGTTTGGTGACCAGGCCGTTGGCATTGACGTCTTCGGTGCGTACTTTCTCGCCGGCTGCCACGGGTACCAGCATGCCGCTGGTCTGGCCCTCTTCGTTGGTGCTCAGCGCTTCGCGACCATAGACCGCGGTCCAGCCGGCATTGGTCATGACCTTGCCTTCAGTCTTGAAGCGATGTCCGGAAACTTCCGTCATGCGGGTAGTCACCTGGTACTCGGCAGGCGGGAAAAAAATCGCCATGAAGCGACGAGTCACCATGTCGTACAGTTTCTGCTCCGGCTCGGACAGGTTTTTCGGCGCCTGCGTGGTCGGGATGATGGCGAAGTGATCGCTGATCTTGCTGTTGTCGAAAATCCGCTTGTTCGGCTTGACCCAGTTCTTGTTCAGTATCTGCGAAGAAAACGGCTGGTAATTATTGTTCTCGGACAGCACAGCCAGCGTTTCTTTCACCGAGCCGAGGTAGTCTTCCGGCAGGTGCCGCGAATCGGTACGCGGGTAGGTCAGCACCTTATGCCGTTCATACAGCGCCTGCGCCAGGCCGAGCGTGTTCTTGGCCGAGAAGCCGAATCGCGCATTGGCTTCGCGTTGCAGGCTGGTCAGGTCGAACAGCGCGGGTGCGGCCGAAGTGGTCGGTTTGGATTCTTCCGTCACCGATCCCGTCTTGCTGCGGCAAGCCGCGACGATGGATTCGGCAGCGGCTCGGCTCCACAGGCGCTCGGCGCGCTTTTCGGGATCGGTTTCGTCGCGCTTGAACTGCGGGTCCTGCCAGCGCCCTTCATAGATGCCGGCCGCGCAGACGAATTCGGCGCGCACTTCCCAATAGTCGCGCGAGACGAACTGTTTGATCTTTTCTTCGCGCTCGACCACGATCGACAGCGTCGGCGTCTGGACCCGGCCGACGGTCGTCAGGTAGAAGCCGCCCTCCTTGGAGTTGAAGGCTGTCATGGCGCGCGTGCCGTTGATGCCGATCAGCCAGTCCGCTTCGCTGCGGCAGCGGGCGGCATCGGCCAGCGGCATCATTTCTTCGTCGCCGCGCAATTGCTTGAACGCTTCGCGGATCGCGCCTTGCGTCATCGACTGCAGCCACAAGCGCTTGATCGGCTGCTTGGCTTTAGCATACTGCGCGATCAGCCGGAAAATCAGTTCGCCTTCGCGTCCGGCGTCGCAGGCGTTGATCAGCATGTCCACATCTTTGCGCTTGATCAGCCGGTTCAGCACTTTCAGCCGCGATTCAGTCTTGGCGATCGGATTGAGGTCGAAATGCGGCGGGATCATCGGCAAATGGGCAAATGACCACTTGCCGCGCTTGACATCGTATTCCTCGGGAACCGCGATCTCGACCAGATGGCCGACGGCGGATGACAGTACATAATCATCGGACTCGAAGTACTCATCATGCTTGGTAAAGCCGCCAATTGCCTTCGCGATATCAGCCGCGACCGAAGGCTTCTCGGCGATGATGAGGGTTTTGGTCATATTCAGGTCTCGATTGCCGCGACAGGCGGCGGGCGTGGTAGGCCGTAGGGACAAGCAGCACTTTATCGCAGGAAACGCCAGCGGCATGCGCAAGCAAGTCACCGTCAGGCGACGGAAATGCGGCCAATGATAAGCGCGTTATCGCGCCGGCTGCAAGCAGGGTTAACTTGAGGGAGGCCGGAATCGGCCGGCGCGCAAGCCTCCGGAGGGCTTGCCGACGCGACCGCAGCAAGGGCTTTTGCGCGCCAGGGGAACGGCCTGGATCAGTGTAACTGGCGGCTGCCGGTTTCGTCGTCGTCGGCGAACAACTCATCGAAAATCAGGCCATCCGGTTCCTTGCCCTGGCTCCAGAGCACCATCAGGACGATCACTTTGAGCTTGTCCAGCGAGATCGGGGACTCGCTCGCGGCGAGCGCGCGCTCGACCACGATTTCCCGCTGCACCGCGTTGATCAGCTTGGCGGATTCAAGGAACTGGATGAATCCGATTGCCGGCAAACCCAGTGCATCGACTTCGCTATCGACATAGATGCGAAAACCGAACGAGTCCTGGTCAAGCGGACGGCCAGACAGTGCGTTGGTTGTTTCGGTCAGGTCGGTCAGCCAGCCCAGTGCACGGGATATCTCGTCCTGTTCGAAACCGACGGCCGATAGCTTTTTGATCAGCGCATCGGCGTCAGGACAGGCATCCGGCCGGTAATAGGTTTCGTAGAGGTAGACGAGGACATCAAACATGGGGCTACTTTAACGGTTCGTGAAGTCCGGCACAAGCGCACGAAGAACAATATCAGGCAGAAAAATGGCGCAATCGTGGCGCGATCCGGACACTATTGTGCGTTTATGATCATTCCATTCCCGGTTTCGTGATCGTCTGGTCAAGCTTTCGCGCTGCCCCGCCCGCGATTGCCAATGCGCTCAGGCCAGCCGCTGGTAACGTGCGCCCGGCAAGGATTCCACCACGCCTGCCATTTCCAGCGCGAGCAGATGCGCGGCGACGCTGGCGGCATCCAGCGCCGCACGTTCGGCCAGCAGGTTGATTTCGACCGGGTCGTAGCCCATGGTGTCGAGCAGATGCTGCAACACTGGTTCAAGTTGCACGGGCGGTGCGACATTAGTCGTGATCGGTGCCGTGCTTCGCGCTGCCGCATGTTCCGACAATACCGCACGGAGTTCCTCCAGGACATCCTCGGCTGACTCCACCAGCTTGGCGCCCTGCTTGATCAGTTGATGGCAGCCTTTTGACAAGGCGGAATGGATCGAGCCCGGAATGGCGAATACGTCACGATTCTGGTCGAGAGCCATGCGCGCCGTGATCAGTGAGCCGGAGTGCGCTGCCGCCTCGACTACCAGCACCGCGCGCGACAGGCCGCTGATGATGCGGTTGCGGCGCGGGAAGTTGACGCTGGTCGCCGCCGTGCCCAATGGGTATTCAGACAGGATCAGCCCGGCCGCGGCGATGCGATGCGCCAACGGCCGATTGCGTGCCGGATAGACAATGTCCGCCCCGGTGCCGATCACCGCAATGGTGGAGCCAGCGCCCTGCTGGTCCTGCTCCAGTGCATCGAGCGCACCCAGGTGCGCAGCGGCATCGATACCCAGCGCCAGGCCGGACACGATGGTGACGCCGACGGCACTGACGACATGGGCAAAGTTCTGTGCATCCTGCATGCCCTGGATCGTCGCATTGCGACTGCCCACGATCGCCAGCGCAGGGCGTGACAGCAGCGCGAGCTCGCCCTTTGCATAAAGCAGGATCGGCGGGTCGGCGGTGTCGAGCAAGGCGCGCGGATAGGCCGGGTCGGCCAGTGTGATGACGTGGTTGCCTGCCTCTGCGGCCCAGGTCACGGCACGTTCGACGCTGGCCTTGAGTGCGTCAGTGGGCGGCGCCAGCAGCGCGCGGGCGGTGCGCTCCGGCACGATTCTGGACAGGGTCGAATAGCTGGCCGAGAAAATATTTTCCGGCAGTCCGAAATGCGATAGCAACAGCCGTGCGGTGACCGGGCCCACACCTTCGGCCCGCAATAGGCGCATCCAATCGGCAAGTTCGCCGGCGTCGGGTGACACAGCCTGGCCCGGCTTATTCCGGCGAACGAACCGGGTCGTTGATGCGTACGGCGTCGGTGACTTGCATCACGAGGCCGTAGGACAGCTTGTCAAAAACACGGAACACGAACAGCGTCCCGTAGTTTTCGTCGGGCAGCTTGATCAGTGGCTGGTCCGGCCCGGCTTGCGGATCCTTGATCATCCGGCCCAACCGGTACAAGTGCAGCACCGTACCGGGGTCGATGCCGTCGCGCGTGCCGCGATTGATGACCACGACGTTGTTGCGCCCGGCCTGGGTCAGTCCGCCATACACTGAAACGATGCGTCCTTCCATTGCCGTGGCTGGCGCATGCGGCACATAGTTGGTGGCAAGGCGTTTTGGTACCGGCAGCAGGTGGGCGCCGGGTCCGATTTCCTCGCGCGAGGTAGTGACGACGAAGCGGTGCGCTTCATTTTCTGCCCGCGCGGGCCGATCCAGCCGGACCACACCGAGGTAGGCGGATTCATAGCCGAGTATGTCGTTGGTGACCGGGTCTTTCAGCGGCCGTGCCGGCCGGTATGCCTGGAAGCTGGTTTCTCCTTTCAGGTCGCCCCGCACGAAAACCTTGTCGCCCCGTCCGGCGCTGATGTGCCCTTCTGCGGTGGCCACGACGCGCGGACTGCTGGCGAGCGTTTCTTGCTCGACGATCAAAGGTTCAGTCAGGAAGGGCTCGATGGCGCCGGCAGGAATGGAGGCAATGGCCTGCGGACCGAGGGCTTCAATGCGGGTCTGCGGCGACAGCCTGATTTCGGGCAATGCGCCGCTGGCCGATCCGGCCGTGCCGGCGTCCCCCAGGCGCAGTCGCCTGGCAGTGCGGTCGAATACGATCACTTGTCCCGGATAGATCCAGTGCGGATCGCGGATCTGGTTGCGGTTAAGTCCCCAAACTTGCGGCCAGCACCAGGGATGGGCCAGGAACCGGCCGGAAATGTCCCACAGTGTGTCGCCCTTCACGACCCGGTGCTGGTCCGGCGCATCGCTGCGGAAGGCGCATGTGGCAAACTGGTCTGCTTGCTGGTCTTGCGTTCCTGCAGCTGTTGCGGAAACCGTGCACAAGGCCGATGCGAGGGCGAGGGCGGGAATGGCGCGAAAGGCTGTGCTAAACTTTTTCATTGGTGGTCCGGTGGCTGGCACAGCAAAATTTCTTGCCAAAGTGAATCAAATTCTGCCGATAAACGCTTGAAGTCGCAAGACAAACCACCATCTGACCTTATCTTCCTGTTGCGCAAAAGTCGTATGCCCCTGTTGAATATTCTGCGTTTTCCTGATTCGCGTTTGCATAAAATTGCCAAGCCGGTAACTGTGTTCGACCATCGGCTGAAGAGGCTGGTCGCCGATATGGCCGAAACCATGTACGAGGCGCCGGGAATCGGCCTGGCTGCGACCCAGGTCGATGTGCATGAGCGCCTGATCGTCATCGACACTTCTGAAACGCGGGACGATTTGCGGGTATTCATCAATCCCGAAATTATCTGGGCCAGCGAAGAAAAGCAGGTGTTTGAAGAGGGTTGCCTGTCGGTGCCGGGCATCTACGACGGTGTTCTGCGGCATGCGCGGGTCAAGGCGCGCGCCCTCGACACTGACGGCCGGCACTTCGAGATCGACGCCGACGGATTGCTCGCGGTGTGTATCCAGCATGAGATGGATCACCTGGTGGGCAAGGTATTCGTTGAGTACTTGTCACCGCTGAAACGCAACCGGATCAAGCAAAAATTCCTGAAGGAAGAACGGGAAGAGCGACGGCACGGGCAAAAAGCGACGCTGCGGTGATTTTGCCCGGGCCGGGCGGCACGCTCACCAGCGATCCGGTCACACAGTCAAGCGGACGCCCGGCCGGGCAGCGAATCATTCAGGCAACAACACCAGCCGCCGGGCGATTGCCAGGTCATCGCAAGCAGATCCGTGCGCCCTGCCTGAGCCGGCATGGGCAAGCCTCCAACCCCATGCCTGGAATCGCGCCATGAAAGTCATCTTTGCCGGTACCCCGGAGTTTGCTGCGGTCGCGCTGGCGGCGCTGCACCAGGCGGGTTTCGATATTCCGCTGGTGCTGACCCAGCCCGACCGTCCGGCCGGTCGCGGCATGCAATTACATGCCTCGCCCGTCAAGCAATATGCGCTGGCGCATGGCATGCCGGTGGCCCAGCCGGTCTCGCTCAAGCCAGACGGCAAGCATCCGGAGGTGGCGCGCGATGCGCATGCATTGCTGCAGGCCACGCCGCACGATGTGATGGTGGTCGCAGCCTATGGACTGATCCTGCCACCCTCCGTATTGTCGATTCCCCGTTTTGGTTGCCTGAACATCCATGCTTCGCTGCTGCCGCGCTGGCGTGGTGCCGCGCCCATCCACCGCGCCATTGAAGCGGGCGATGCGCACACCGGCATCACCATCATGCAGATGGAGGAAGGACTCGATACCGGGCCCATGCTGGCAATGCGCAGCATACCGATCGCAGCCGACGACAGCACGGGCAGCCTGCATGACAAATTGGCCCGGCTCGGCGGCGAAATGATCGTTGCCGTGCTGCGCCTGTTCGAGCGCGACGGTGCAGCGCCAGTCGCCTCGCCACAACCGGAAGCCGGCATGAACTACGCCGCCAAGATCCGCAAGGACGAAGCGGCCATCGATTTTGCCGGCGATGCCGCTGCACTGGCGCGCAAGATCCAGGCATTCAACCCGGCCCCCGGCGCGAGCGCGCAGGTTGACGGCGTGCAACTGAAAATCTGGAAGGCGGCATCCCTGCCCGGCGCAGGCGACAGTAGCGTGCAGGCGGGAGCCGTGCTCGCTGCCGATGCCGATGGCGTGAATGTCGCGTGCGGCAGTGGCGTGCTGCGCTTGCTGGAATTGCAAAAGCCCGGCGGCAAGCGCTTGCCGGCACAGGATTTCCTGAAGGGTTTTCCGCTGGCCGGAAAACGCTTCGCGCTGGTCCAATAGACCCGCCGCCGCAATCGCCAGACCCGATTGACATCGGCGTGGGCAGCGAACTTGCCGCCTGGTTCATCCACCGCATTTTTTGCATGGAACAATGGCATGACTACCCGCATCCTGATGTGCGCGCCGGACTACTTCAATGTCGCGTACGTCATCAATCCATGGATGGAAGGCAATATCGCCCATTGCGACCCGGCGCTCGCCATGCGCCAATGGCAAGCCCTGGCGCACGCCATCGGCGCGGTCGCGGACCTGGAAATGATCGAGGCCGTGGACGGGGTGCCCGACATGGTTTTCACGGCCAATGCCGGACTCGTCCTTGCAGGCAAGGCCGTGGTTTCCCATTTTCGCCATCTGGAGCGCCAGCGGGAAGAACCGCATTTCGCCCGCTGGTTCGCGGGCCAGGGAATGCCGCTCTTCCGGCTGCCGGATGACATTTACTTCGAAGGCGCGGGTGACGCCTTGTTTGACCGTCGCCAGGCCCTGCTCTGGCTTGGCTGGGGCCACCGCTCCGATGCGGGCAGTGCGCCCTTGCTGGCGGATTGGCTCGACATCGAGGTGCAGCCGCTCAAGCTGGTCAACCCGCGCTTTTATCATCTCGATACCTGTTTTTGCCCGCTCGAAGGTGGCTACCTGCTGTATTACCCGGACGCGTTCGACGCCAAGTCCCGGCACCGGATTGCGGCACGGGTACCGGCGCAATACCGTATCGCAGCCAGCGCTGGCGATGCCGCGGCATTCGCCTGCAATGCCGTCAATATTGGCCGGCATGTGTTCCTGAACCAGGCATCGGCCAGGCTGCGCAAGACGCTGGAGGAGAAGGGCTATCAAGTCCACCAGATACCCTTGTCCGAATTCATGAAGGCCGGTGGCGCCGCCAAGTGCCTCACGCTCAGGCTCGACGAGCCGGTGGCGACCGGCCCGCTGCCCGATTTGGCGCCCGGGTCCGGACCGTCGGCAGGCTAAAGCCAGTGGCGCCGGCCGTGGCGGCCACCTCGCGGAATACCGTATAATCGTGTCTGCGCCGATTTGATTGAACAAGTCAAACCCAGCTTGCGGGCGCAGGGGAGCATCCGGTGCCCCGAATAAATACTGCTAAAGCGGACCTTGAAAGAACCCGGCTCCGCAAGGCAGCCGGGTTTTTGCATTTCCAGAATGGAACTTAGCCACATGAAACGCGACGCCCTATCCCCAGTTGAAGCAGTCCTGCGCGACCTGCTCTCCCGCCGCATCCTGATTCTCGACGGTGCAATGGGAACCATGATCCAGCAGTACAAGCTCAGTGAGGAGGACTATCGCGGCACGCGCTTTGCCGCGTTCGCCGTGCCCGGCAAGCAAGTGTTCCTGAAGGGGAATAACGAGTTGCTGACGCTGACCCGGCCCGATGTGATCAGCGCCATCCACGAGGAATACCTGGCCGCCGGCGCCGACCTGGTCGAAACCAACACCTTTGGCGCAACCTCGGTGGCGCAGGACGACTATTACCTGGGCGATCTCGCCTATGAAATGAATGTGGCGGCGGCGCGCCTGGCGCGCGCCGCCTGCGACAAGTACTCCACACCGGACAAGCCGCGTTTCGTTGCCGGTGCACTGGGCCCCACGCCCAAGACGGCCTCGATATCGCCTGACGTCAATGACCCGAGCGCGCGCAACGTTACCTTCGACCAGCTGGCCACGGCGTACCTGGAGCAGACGCGCGGACTGGTGGATGGCGGCGCCGACGTGCTGCTGGTCGAAACCATTTTCGACACGCTCAATTGCAAGGCCGCGCTGTTCGCGCTGGAAACCTATTTCGAAGAGACCGGAAAGCGCTTGCCGGTGATGATTTCCGGTACCGTGACCGATGCCTCGGGGCGCATCCTGTCGGGCCAGACCGTGTCCGCATTCTGGAATTCAGTGCGCCACGCACGACCGCTGACCATCGGCCTGAACTGCGCGCTCGGCGCGGCGCTGATGCGTCCTTATGCGGAGGAACTGTCGTCGATTGCCGACACCTTCGTCTGCATCTACCCCAACGCCGGCCTGCCCAATCCGATGTCCGACACGGGATTCGACGAAACGCCGGACGTTACCTCGTCCTTGCTCAAGGATTTTGCCGAGAGCGGTTTCGTCAATATTGCCGGCGGTTGCTGCGGCACCACGCCGGCGCATATCAAGGCGATTGCACAGACTGTGGCCAACATTGCGCCGCGCAAGCTGCCGGTCGTGCCGCAGGTCATGCGCCTGTCAGGGCTGGAACCCTTCGTCATCGATGAAAATTCCTTGTTCGTCAACGTCGGCGAGCGCACCAACGTCACCGGCTCCAAGGCATTCGCGCGGATGATCCTGAATGAGCAGTATGACGAGGCGCTCACGGTGGCTCGCCAGCAGGTCGAAAACGGCGCGCAGATCATCGACGTCAACATGGACGAAGCGATGCTGGACTCGGTCGCTGCGATGACGCGCTTCCTGAACCTGATCGCATCCGAGCCGGATATCGCACGCGTGCCGGTCATGATCGACTCATCGAAGTGGTCGGTGATCGAGGCTGGCCTGAAATGCGTGCAGGGAAAATCGATCGTCAATTCGATTTCGATGAAGGAAGGCGAGGCCGAATTCCTGCGCCAGGCCGAGCTGTGCCGTCGTTATGGCGCGGCCGTGATCGTGATGGCCTTCGACGAGAAGGGCCAGGCCGACACCTTTGCGCGCAAGACCGAAATTTGCCAGCGCGCCTACAAGCTGTTGGTCGACAAGGTCGGATTCCCGCCGGAAGACATCATTTTCGATCCGAACATTTTCGCCATCGCAACCGGCATTGAAGAGCACAACAACTACGCGGTGGATTTCATCAACGCCACGCGCTGGATCACGGAGAACCTGCCGCTGGCGAAAGTCAGTGGCGGCGTTTCCAACGTCAGCTTTTCGTTCCGCGGCAATGATCCCGCGCGTGAAGCGATCCATACCGTCTTCATGTATCACGCCATCAAGGCCGGCATGACGATGGGCAACGTCAATGCCGGCATGGTCGGCGTGTACGACGATATCGATCCGGAATTGCGTGAGCGGGTGGAAGATGTCGTGCTCAACCGGCGCGACGACGCCACCGAGCGGATGATCGAGATTGCGTCCGGGCTGAAAGCCGGCGGCAAGAAAGAAGAGCAGACCCTGGAGTGGCGCAGCGGGCCGGTCGAAAAGCGGCTGGCGCATTCGCTGGTGCATGGCGTCACGCAGTGGATACTCGAAGACACCGAAGAAGCGCGGCTGAAAATCCATCAGGCAGGTGGACGCCCGATCAACGTCATCGAAGGGCCGCTGATGGACGGCATGAACATCGTGGGCGACCTGTTCGGCCAGGGCAAGATGTTCCTGCCCCAGGTGGTGAAGTCCGCGCGCGTGATGAAGCAGGCCGTTGCGCACCTGATTCCCTACATCGAAGAAGAAAAGCAGGCTGAAGAAAAGCGTACCGGCATCGCGGCCAAGGCCAAGGGCAAGATCGTCATCGCGACCGTCAAGGGCGATGTGCACGACATTGGCAAGAACATTGTCTCGGTGGTCCTGCAATGCAATAACTTTGAAGTGGTGAACATGGGCGTGATGGTGCCGTGCGCCGACATCCTGGCCAAGGCCAAGGAAGAAAACGCCGACATCGTCGGCTTGTCCGGCCTGATCACGCCGTCGCTGGAAGAAATGGCCTATGTCGCGCGCGAAATGCAGCGCGACCCGTATTTCCGCGAGCGCAAGATTCCACTGCTGATCGGCGGTGCGACCACCAGCCGCGCCCATACCGCCGTCAAGATCGCGCAGCATTACGACGGCCCGGTGATCTATGTGCCAGATGCGTCGCGTTCGGTGTCGGTTGCGCAATCCTTGTTGACGCCCGAGCAGCGCGATGCCTACCTGGCCGACATCGTCAGCGACTATGAGCGCATCCGCCAGCAGCACGCCAGCAAGAAGGCCGCGCCGATGCTGTCGATCGCCGACGCCCGCAAAAACAAGGCGCTGTTGCCCTTCGACGGCGACGCCGAGCCGGTGGTGCCAAAATTCATCGGTCGGCGTGTGTTCAAGAATGTCGACCTGGCGACTTTGGCGAGCTATATCGACTGGGGTCCGTTCTTCCAGACCTGGGATCTGGCGGGACCGTTCCCCGCGATCCTGAAAGACCCGGTGGTCGGCGAAGCCGCCAGCCGTGTGTATGAGGAAGGACAGGCGCTGCTCAAGAAGGTCATCGATGGCCGTTGGTTGACTGCGAATGGCGTCGTCGCGCTGCTGCCGGCCAACACCGTCAATGACGACGACATCGAGATCTATACCGATGAAACGCGCAGCACGGTGGCATTCACTTACTACGGAACCCGGCAGCAAACGGTCAAGCCGGTGATCGACGGCGTGGCCAGGCCCAATCAGTGCCTGGCTGATTTCATTGCACCCAAGTCTTCCGGCCGCGCCGATTACATCGGCATGTTCGCCGTGACCAGCGGACTGGGCATCGAGAAATATGAAAAGCGTTTTGAAGACGCGCATGACGATTACTCGTCAATCATGCTCAAGTCGCTGGCAGACCGCCTGGCCGAAGCCTTTGCCGAGTACCTGCATGAACGAGTGCGCCGCGACCTGTGGGGCTTCGCCACGCAGGAGGACCTGTCGCGCGAGGACCTGATCAAGGAAGCCTATCGCGGCATTCGCCCTGCGCCCGGCTATCCGGCCTGCCCGGAGCACACGGTCAAGGCCGACATGTTCCGGCTGATGCAGTGTGAAGAAATCGGCATGCAACTGACCGATTCATTTGCGATGTATCCCGGTGCAGCGGTATCGGGATTTTATTTCGCACATCCGCAGGCGAAATATTTCAGCATCGGCAAGATCGGCATGGACCAGGTCGAAGACATGGCGCGCCGGCGCGGTGTGCCGGTCGAGCAGGTCGAGCGCTGGCTGGCGCCGAGCCTGGGCTGACGGCGGTCGCCTGCCGGTCGGGCAGGCGATTGGGACGGATGCCGGCTGGCGTGGCGCTTTGCTGCTGCTATCCATGCATTGCGCAAGGTCGCCGATGGCATTTGTTGAGGACAGTCATCCGTTTCCTTGCGCGCCCTTGCTAAGCTCAGCATACGGTGCATTCGCCCGCGCATGACGGAGGACTGCAATGCGTCTGAAGCCGCAATCGACCGCTGGCAAAGTCTGGGCCGGCATGATCGGCATGCTGGCCATGGGCTTGATTGCACTCGTCATTGTCAACTTCCAGGGTGGCGAAACAGAGTTCGAACCGATCGACCGACAATATTCCACGGACGATCCGCAATTCCTCCGCTCGCTGGGGGTGATGCTCGGTCCGCCCATTGTTGCCGGCAATCGCTTCGACGCACTGCAAAATGGCGACCAGATTTTCCCTGCCATGCTGGAGGCGATTGGCAATGCCAAGCGCACGATTTGCTTTGAAACTTACATCTACTGGTCAGGCGATATCGGCCAGCGCTTTGCGCAGGCGTTCGCGCAACGCGCTCGTGCCGGTGTCAAAGTCCATGTACTGCTGGATTGGGTCGGCAGCAGCAAGATCGATGATTCCCTGATCGACATGATGCGCGCGGCAGGGGTGGAGGTGCGCTATTACCATCCGCTGCGCTGGTACCAGCTTGGCCGGATCAACAATCGAACCCATCGCAAGTTGTTGATCGTGGATGGGCGTGTCGGTTTTACGGGTGGCGTGGGCATTGCGCAGGAATGGACTGGCAGTGGGCAAGATCCGGCGCACTGGCGCGATTCGCATTTCCGGGTCGAAGGGCCGGTAACGGCGCAGATGCAGGCAGTGTTCATGGACAATTGGATCAAGACCACCGGTCGCGTGCTGCATGGCGAAGACTACTTCCCCGACCTGCAGGCAGTCGGGACCGGCGCTGCGCAGGTATTCAGCAGCTCCGCTGACGGTGGCAGCGACAGCATGCAGCAGATGTACTTGCTGTCGATTGTCGCGGCCAGCCGCAGCATCGACCTGGCGATGGCCTATTTCGTTCCCGACCAAGTCTCACGCGCTGCGCTGGTCGCCGCATTGCGACGGGGTGTGCGCTTGCGCATCATCGTCCCGGGTCCGCACATGGACGCCGAAGCGGTACGCCAATCTTCGCGCGGCTTGTGGGGCGAACTGTTGCGTGCCGGCGCAATCATTGCCGAATACCAGCCGACCATGTACCACTGCAAGGTCATGATCGTGGACCAGCTGCTGGTGTCGGTCGGCTCGACCAACTTCGACGATCGTTCATTCAAGCTCAACGATGAAGCCAACCTGAACATCTACGATGCCGAGTTCGCCCATCAACAGACGGTGATATTCGAGCAAGACCTGGAAAAATCCCGCCCGGTGACATTGCAGAAATGGGAAAACCGGCCGATCCTGGAGAAGGCGCGCGAGGGCTTGGCAGCGCTGCTGCAACCGGTGCTGTAAATCCATGCCGTGGATGCCTGGGCCAGCTCGATCGCGGACCTGGCTGGCGGCCCGCGGGTTCAGTCCGGCTGGCCGTCGACAAACACTTTCAGTTCCCCTGGCGCCAGCCGGATCCAGGTTTCATTCGTTGTCAGCGGCTCGGTGACGATGATCGCCACCCGGTCCTGCGGCGTCGTCACCTTGGAAAAATCGACGGTCATGTCTTCATCCGAAAGCCGTGCTTTCGCGAACGGAAATTGGCGCACGATGTAATACAGGTTGGTCGCACAGTGTGCAAACAGCGCCGAGCCATTCGACAGCATCATGTTGAATACGCCGAAGCGATTGATTTCCTGCGTCAGCACTGCCATTGCGGCCGTCAGTTCTTCAAGCGGCGGCATCTGGTCGCCAAAGCGCTTGCCGAGTTGTTGCAGCAGGTAGCAGAAGGCGCGTTCACTGTCGGTGGTGCCGACTGGCCGGTAGGGGCCGCTCAGTTGCGGATGGAAGTCCTTCAGGTCGCCGTTATGCGCAAATACCCAATAGCGGCCCCACAATTCGCGCACGAAGGGGTGGCAGTTTTCCAGCGCGACGTGTCCTTGCGTGGCGCGGCGGATATGCGCGATGACGTTCTTGGATTTTATCGGCCAGGTCTTGATCAGTTCGGCAACCGGCGAGTCCACCGCCGGCAGGTGATCGACAAAATGGCGCACGCCGGCGCCTTCAAAAAACGCAATGCCCCAACCGTCGTTATGCGTATCGGTGCCGCCGCCGCGGGTGGCAAAACCGGTGAAGCTGAATACGATGTCGGTGGGGACATTGCAATTCATTCCGAGCAACTGGCACATGGCGTCCTTGTCCCTCCTGATGAAGTGATTACGGTAGCACGGGGGCGTGTGGTCCGGTACGGGAAACTTCGGACAAGTCCGCGCAGCAGCGCCACAGGCCATGCCCGGAGGCGCGGTATTTTTCTTCGAATGGCGTCAGCGCAGCGCCCTCGGGCGGATCCCATGCAAGCACCGGGACCGCCGCCCCGCTCGATATCTGCAGCGCGATGGCGAATTCCTGCAAATAGACTATCCAGTTGCTGCGGCATTCCAGTGTGCCGCCGAGTGCGACCATGACCGGAAACACCGGATGTCCGTGCCAGCGCCGGCCGAGGTGCTGCTTGCGCGGCCACGGAGTGGGATAGAGCAGATAGTGATGCGCAAGCGCCATGCCGTGCGCTGCCAGCAAGCGCCAGAAGTCGACCAGGTCGGCGCGCAACAGCAGCAGGTTGGCAGGATTGTCGTCAGCGCCGGCGGGCCCGCGTTGCAGGCGCTCGGCCGACTGGTCTACACCCACGACCAGATGATCCGGATGACGCAGCGCCAGGCGCAGCGTCGACCAGCCAACGCCACAGCCGGCATCCAGCACCAGCGGCGGCTGTCCCGCCTTTGACCATATTGATTGCATGCGCTCGAAGGCCTGCAAGGTATGGGCCGATACCGGCTTTCGAAAGTGTGCCGCGCGGTGCCGTTCCAGCACACGCTGCAGGTCCGGGTGGACGCCGTCCTGGTTGCTGGTTACGGGGAGCGAGTTGCCGAACATGCAGGAAGTATAGGGGAGGATCAGAGTCGAGCGCACTGTGGGACGTCGGTGGCGGCATAATGCTGGCATGAAAAGCGCAATACCCATCGTGCCTGGCGCTGCGCCCGGTGAACTGCCTGATCCGCCTGTGCGGCTGGCCCTGCTCATGTGGATGCTGGCAGTGGCCTTTTATTTGTTTGGTTTCTTTCATCGGGTGACCCCGGCGGTGCTGACCACGGAGCTGATGCAGGACTTCCAGCTCAGCGCCGTGATGCTCGGCAACCTGTCCGCTTTTTACTTTTATTTTTACGCGGCGATGCAGTTGCCTACCGGTGTGCTGGTGGATCGGTTTGGTCCGCGCCGCCTGCTCTGGATCGGCGCGGTGATCGGTGGCGTCGGCGCCCTGCTGTTTGCCTTTGCCGATACGTTCCTGTCCGCCGCCCTTGGCCGCGGCCTGATCGGCGCCACCGTTGCGGTGGCCTGGGTGTCGATGCTGAAGTTGTGCGCCCATTGGTTCAATCCGCACCGGCTGGGCACGGTAACCGGCCTGTCACTGGCAGTGGGGACCATGGGCGCGGTGATGGCGGGATTGCCCTTGCGGGCCCTGTCAGATACCTTCGGCTGGCGACCCGTGATGGCTGCATCGGGCGCGGTGGCGCTATTGTTGGCCGCGGGCATTTTTTTCGTCATGCGCGATGATCCGCAAGAGCGCGGTTTCCGCAGTCAGTTGCCGGCGGGACTGTCGCTGAAGTCACCCTCATTGCGCACCGTGCTGACCGGACTTGGACGCATCTGGCGATACCGGAATGTAGCGCTGTTGTTCTGGGTGCCGTCCGGCATTTGTGGTGCGTTCCTGACCTTTACCGGACTTTGGGGAGTGCCGTTCCTGGTGCAACTGCACGGGCTGACGCCGCGCTCGGCTTCGCTGGTAACCAGCGGCATGCTGGTTGCTTTTTCGGTTGGCAGCATCGCGGTGGGGATACTGTCGGATCGGCTGCGCTTGCGCAAATTGCCTTACGTTATCGGCAGTACGGCCACCCTGATCAGTTACCTGGCCCTGTATATTTTTCCCGATGCGCCATTGGGATTTCTGGTGCCGCTACTGTTGCTCGGTGCTGCAGGGTCGGGCGGCATGGCGGTCGGTTTTCTTTTTGCCAGGGAATCAGCACCGCTGGCGCTGTCAGGAACCGTTGCCGGTGCGGTCAACATGGGGGTGATGATCGGGCCGCTTGCGCAGCAGCCCTTGATTGGCTGGATACTCGACAGCAACTGGCGCGGCGGACTTGTCAACGGGGTCAGGGTGTACGACCTGCATGCCTACCAACTGGCCTTCGGTTTGTTGCTGGTGTGGGTGGCGTCAGCGTGGATTGCATTGCTTGCAACGCGGGAAACGCATTGCAAGCAATATCACGAGCCATAGGCTGGCCTGCCTGGCTGCGGGATTGCCCCGCAACCGACAGCAGATGCTTCTCAGTGCAGCAG
>NZ_JAUSNH010000108.1 GCF_030645335.1 Lacisediminimonas sp.
GTCCAATGAAAGGCCGCTATAATTTCGCTTCTTTAGGCGCGTAGCTCAGCTGGTTAGAGCACTACCTTGACATGGTAGGGGTCGTTGGTTCGAGTCCAATCGTGCCTACCAAGATCTGCAGCGGTTTCACCGACGCTCAACAAAATAGCCGACTCCACAAGGGTCGGCTTTTTTGTGTCCGACCGATATTCATCCGTGAAATCAACGATTTAGCTGCCGGTAAATTTTACTGGGATGACTTTTGGGAAGACAGATCCCGCTCCGTCCGGAGATGACGGTGCGGTCCTTGATGCCTGCATCCGTGCGCCACGCAAAATTCCCCTACCCAATGTTCCAGCGAGTGCGCAATACGGCGCGCTTCGGCATTGGCGCCATCGAGCCGATCGCGGGCTGACTCGGCGTCACGCCGCAATTTTTCTTCATCAATAGTCAGCAGTTTGCCGCCGCGCAGGATGAAACGCCCACCCACCATGACGGCGTCGATCGCGCTGCCGTTTTCGCCATTCACCAATTGCAAAAGCGCATCGCGTAAAGGTACATAGTTGATGTGGGCAAGATCGAGCAAGACCAGGTCGGCAAAGGCGCCCGGAACGATGGCGCCGAGTTGATCCGCAAAGCCGAGTACGCGGGCGCTGCCGGCAGTGGCCAGGGTGAATGACTCTTCGGCTGACACCCAGTCCTGGTATTGCGGTCCGCGTATGCGCGACAAATACGCGGCCAGACGGCTGGCTTCGAACATGTTCTGGGTGTCCGAGGTATTGGCAGCGTCGGTGCCTATGCCAACCGCCAGTCCGCAATCGAGCATTTCGCGCACAGCGGCCACACCGGACCCAAGCCGCAAATTGCTCAAAGGGTTGTGTGCAACCGACGCACCGGCATCGGCCAGTCGACGCATATCGTCGCCGTCGATCCAGATCGCATGTGCGCCGCTGAAGCGCGCATTGAGCAAGCCGAGGTCTGCCAGGTGCGCGGTCAGGCTTTTGCCGTAGCGCTGTTTCGCCATCACGGCCTGCGTTGCCGATTCAGCCAGGTGCGTCTGTATGCCGAGGCCGAATTCATCGGCCAACTCGCGGCAGCCGCCCAGGAATTCGTCGGAACAATGCATCGGAATGGTAGGCCCCAGCGCCGGACGAATCTGGTCGCGGTCGAACGACCAGTCATCGAATATTTCCCTGCAGGCGCGCAGGGTCTCGGCATATGGCGCAGTGGCGGCACGGCGCGCACTGTCGCCCAGGTCCTTTGGCAGGGACTCGATCAGACCGGGGTAGGCTTGATAAAGCGTGCGATCCGCAATCATCGGCGCGATCACGGCGCGCATGCCAACATCCTGGTAGGCGCTGGCAACCGCGTTCATGCCCTCGACGGACGGCAGTGGAAATTCGACAAACAGGTCATACGCAGCGGTGCAGCCCTTGCGCACCATTTCGACTGCGCTCAATTGCGCGCTCAGGTATTTGTCATCCCGCGTGCGCGAGCCGTTCAGGGCCGCGCTGCCAGTGAGGAAAACCTCCAGCGGCAGGCGGTCGCCGACGGCACCCTTGCCGAGTCCCCCGTGCGCGTGGGTATGCGCATTGACCAGGCCAGGCACGATCAGGCGGTCGTGCGCATCGATCAGTTCGGCATCGGCCGGTGCCGGCGTGCCGCGCGGAAGCAATTCACGTATGCGGCCGTCCTGGACCAGTATGTCGAGCGCTGCCGCGGCGGGTGCGCCAGGCGTCAGCACCAGGCCGTTGACTATCAGTTGCAATCGTTGTGCGTTCATGGGGTGCTCAGGATGCGGTCAGGATAAGCCCAGGATGTTCTCATGCGGTGGCGTGTGCCGTCGCATGTCCCGCCATATGGCTGCCAATTTCCAGCGCCACGGCCTGTTCACGGCTGGTCTCGAACACCATTCGGCCATCAAGCATCACCACGATCCGATCCGCCAGTTCCATCAGCTCATCCAGATCCTCGCTCAGCAACAGGACGGCCGCGCCGTGATTGCGCGCCTCCAGTATCCGCGAGCGTATTTCACGCGCCGCCGAAAAGTCCAGTCCGAAGCAAGGATTCTGCGCCACCAGCAGCCGCACTTTGCCGGACAATTCGCGGGCCAGCACTGCGCGTTGCAAATTGCCGCCGGACAGCGTGTCGGCGCGCGCATCCGGGCCGGCGCAGCGGATACTGAATTTCCGGATCGCATCGAGCGCCCGGCGTTCCACCGCAGCCCGGTCCACCAGCATACCGGCACGGGCAAACGGCGCCACGTCAAAATCGCGCAGCGCCAGATTATCGGCCACCGACAAGCTTGGCACACAGCTCGAGCTCAATGGCTCCTCGGCCAGCAAATAAACACCCAGTTCGCGCAGCGCCGCGCGGCTGCGCTGGAACGGCCGGCCGTCGATCAGGATGACGCCGCTCTCCGCTTGCCGTTGTCCCGCCAGCACCTCGACCAGCTCCCTTTGGCCATTGCCGGAGACGCCGGCAATGCCGACAATCTCGCCGGCCGCCACATCGAGTGAAACGCCCTTGACCGCGTGCGCGCCGCGTGCGTTCAAGGCATTGACGTCGCGCAGTTGCAGATACTTGTTGCCGGCGGCCTGCGTGGCGCGTGCAACAGCGCTCACCGCAGGACGCTCGCCAAAGGTCATGTCGACCAGCGCGTCGGCGTCCAGTCCGGCGACCAGGCCGCCGCCGGCATTGCGGCCGCCACGCAACACGGTCACTGCGCTCGCGTGCGCCTGGACTTCGCGGAACTTGTGCGTGATCAGCACCACGGTCAGTCGTCCGGCGTCGGTCAGGCTGCGCATATGCGACAGCACTTCGTCTGACTCTTGCGGCGTCAATACGCTGGTGGGTTCGTCCAGGATCAGGAAGCGGGCGCCCAGGTACAGTTGCTTGAAAATCTCGAGCTTTTGTTTTTCACCCGCCGACAGGGACGCGGCCGGCGCGTCCGGGTCGAGGCTGAACGGCATGCGCGCCAAAAATGCGTCGATGTCGCGCCGCTCCTGCCGCCAGTTGATGAAGCCCGGAATATCCGAGCGCGCCAGCAGCAGGTTTTCGGCCACCGTCATGCTGGGCACCAGCGTGAAATGCTGATACACCATGCCCAGCCCAAGCGCATGCGCCGCCTTAGGATCAGGAATGGCACGTTCTCGACCATCAATGCAAATGGTGCCGGAATCAGCCCCGTAAAAGCCCATCAGGCATTTGACCAGCGTGCTTTTGCCGGCGCCGTTCTCGCCCAGCAGCGCATGGAAGCTGCCCGGCTCAAAACGAATGGAAACGCCGTCCAGCGCCTGTACCGTGCCAAAGCGCTTACGGAGATTGTCGATTTCAACCAGAGGAGGAGGGCGTTGGTCCATGGATCAGCGGTTAATTGAGAGTTCGCCTGGCGCGCCCGCCAGTTGCTGGCGGCGCGAGGAGCTGGCAATCAGCAAGCCCAGCGTTAGCACGTAGGGAGCGGCGCCGATCAGGTAGTAATAGCCGGAGACGCCGACGATCTGCAGTGCAGGGCCCAGCGCCGAAGCGCCGCCGAACAGCAGCGACACCCAGACGCAGTTAACAGGCTTCCAGCGCGCGAAGATCACCAGCGTCACCGCCATCAAGCCCTGGCCGCTGGACAAGCCTTCAGCCCAGGTGCCCGGATAAGACAGCGACAGGAAGGCGCCGGCGATACCGGTCAATGCGCCGCCGGCAGCAGTGGCCAGCGTGCGCGTCAGGTTCACGGGATAGCCGGCCGCGCGTGCCGCCAGCGAATTGTCGCCGACGGCCCGCACGATCAGGCCCCAGCGCGTGTTCACCAGCGCCCAGCGCATCAGCAAGGCGCAGCCAATGCCGGCGAAGAAAAGCGGACTGACATCGAGTGCGGCGCGCACCGCCGGCACGGAACTGAACGACCCCAGGTCGAATGTCGGCAATCTTGGCGCCTGCGGCTGCACAAACGGTTTGCCAAGGAAAAACGCCAGCCCATTGCCGAAAATGAATAGCGCAATACCGACTGCGACGTCGTTGACCCGCGGCAGGTTGCAGACCATTGCGTGCAGCAGGCCAAACAGTGTGCCCGCTGCTGCTGCCGCCGCCAGTCCGAGCCAGGGAGAGCCACTCAGGTAGGACACGCCATAGCCGCTCATTGCGCCCATCAGCAACGTGCCCTCAAGCCCGAGGTTGACCCGACCGCTTTTCTCGGTCAGCGTTTCCGCCAGGCTGACGAACAGGTATGGCGTTGACACCCGGATTGCGCCGCCGAGTATCGCAATCGCCACGCCCCACCACCCGAGATCGCCCGCGTTCATGCTGCCGCTCGCGCTGAACGGAACAGGGGAAAGCGGCCGTACAAGGTGTTGGACGCCAGCACGCAGAGGAAGATCAGGCCCTGCAAAACCTGCGTTGCCGCATCAGGCATGTCAAAGCGCCGTTGCATCAGGCCGCCGCTGGCTGAAATGCCGCCGACGACAAAAGCGAAGAAAATGATCGCCATCGGATTCTGGCGCGCCAGGAACGCCACTAGAATGCCACCATAGCCAAAACCGACCGCGAGCGAACTGCTGGCAGCGCCATGTACGGCCACGATTTCAATGGCGCCGGCAAGCCCCGCTGCAGCACCGCCCAAGGCACAGACAAGCAAGGTGAGGCGACCGATCGGCAAGCCGACCAATTGTGCTGCGCGCACATTGCCGCCGACCACGCCTGTGGCAAAGCCGAATACGGTGTACTTCAGCAGCGCGAATGACAAAAGGCAAACGACAGCGCCAATCAGCAAGCCACCATGCACGCCGATCTCTGGCACATTGCCCATCATGTAGGGCGTCGGGATCGACCAGCTGGTGGGTTTCAATGACACTGCCGGATCACGCATCGGACCACTGACCAGATGGTTCAGCAGGGCTAGCGCAATATAGTTCAGCAGCAGTGTGGAAATGGTTTCATTGACGCCGCGCAGATGTTTGAGCGCACCCGCCATCACGATCCAGGCGGCACCGCCGAGCGCGCCGACGATGCAGACCACGATCGTTCCCGCCACTGGCGCCAGGTTGGGCATGCCCACGCCGGCCAGCACCGCAAAAATACCGCCGACCGCGAGTGCGCCTTCGCCCCCGATGATCAGCAAGCCGGCGCGCGCAGGGATCGCCACACACAAGGCGGTGAGCATCAGCGGCGCGGCTTGCGTGAGCGTGGCCTGCAGTGAAAACGAGGTACCGAAACCACCCAGCCACAGTACGGAATACACCGCCCACGGGTCGAGCCGGTTCGCCATCAGGAACAGGGCAAACAGCGCCAGCGCAAGCGCCAGCGCGGCAAGGGTAATGACGACCGGTTCAGCACGCGAGCGCATCAGCGTGCCAGGCCCGTCTTTCCGATTGCGCCTTCAACCAGGAATTTCATTCCCAGCTTGAACTGATTGTCATCATTTTTGATGGTCTCGCCAGCCTTGACCACGATATTGCCTTCATTGTCCTTGATCGGGCCGCGGTAGATGACCAGCTTGTCTTCTACCAGGGCCTGGCGCGCCTGCAGCACTTCCTTGCGCACTTTTTCAGGCACCGCAGCGCCGAACGGGGATAGCTTGACCATGTCCAGCTTGAAGCCGCCACGCAGCAAGTTCGGATAGGCGCCGCCGGTCTGCCAGGCTTTCACGAACTCGGTGCCTTTGCCCCAGTTCCATTCGGCGCCAGTCAGGAAGCCCTTCGGCGCCAGGGCCGACAGATCGGTGTGGTATCCGCAGGAAAAAATGCCACGCCGTTCAGCGGTTTCGAGCACGACTTTCGGGCTGTCGCAATTGCCGACCACCACATCCACACCCTGGTCGACCAGGCTATTGACGGCCTCCGCTTCCTTGACCGGATTATTCCAGTCACCGGTAATCACGACCTGGCAGGTGATCTTGGGATTGACCGAACGTGCGCCGAGGATGAAGGCATTGCAGTTATTGACAATGAAGTACACCGGCTTGGCGCCGATGAAGCCGATCTTGCCGGTCTTGCTCATGTGGCCCGCGACAATGCCGCTCAGGTAATGCGGCTCGTCCATGTAGCCGCGATAGCCGATGGTGTTCTTGGGATTGCCGTCCTTCCACAAGCCGCCGGCATGCACGAACAGCACGTCCGGATACTTGGCTGCGATTTTCATGATGAAAGGCCAGTAGCCAAACGAGGTCGGGAACAGCACGCGCACGCCATCAAGCTTGATCATGCTTTCCATGACCTTTTCTGCCTCGGCTGTCTCCGGCACGTTCTCCTGCTCGATCACTTTGACAGCAGGCATTTTGCCGATCTGGCGCGCCGCCGCCGAATGCGCCTGGTTCCAGCCGTAGTCCTGGCGCACGCCGGTATACATGAATCCGACCGTGATGGGCTTGCCCTGGGCGATTGCCAACTGCGGGAGGATCGCCGCCAGGCCAGCTGCGCTGACGATGTTGCTGGCTGTGCCAAGAAAGCGGCGACGTGATGTGTTCAGGTTTTGTTTTTCTGTGCGAAGCGGACGGGTTGTCATGACGTTTCCTTTAATTGGGTTCAGGAAACATCAGCAAAGACTGTGCCGGGCTCGGATCAGTGGACTGTCACGCACGTTTCTGGTGTGCAGCGCACTTTGTCGGCACCGATCGGGAGCGAATTTGCTCGCGCCTGGCGCAAAACGCACCATGACCTTCACAATGACGCACTTTAATGGGGCCTGAAAGATCGCCGCGGTTTCGCCGCCGTTCAACAACAAAGCGATCCCGTAAAAGCCGACTTTATTGCTTTGCGGATCGTTCGGGCTTTCAAGGAGGCCGGCTACTCGCGTGGGCAATTCGCCAGTAGTCAGCTACACTTTCGGCAACCCTCGTTCATGACCCCGGTCACCGACAAGCCCGCATGCATCCTGCGTCTTTTACCGCAAGCCCGCAATTTTCCCCGCTTCGCGCCGGCCTGATCGTGCTGCTGGCGCTTGGACTGGCTGGTGGCATGTACCTGTGGATGCCTTTCGAGCCTGCCGTCAAGAAAGGCCTGTGCCTGCTGCTGTTCATCGGGGTACTTTGGCTGACTGAGGCACTCCACCTCGCAGTGACCGCGCTACTGGTGCCCTTGGGTGGCTTGTTGCTGGGTTTCCCTGGCCTGACTACGTCCAGCGCCCTGGCTCCCTTTGCCGATCCCATCGTGTTCCTCTTCCTTGGCGGGTTTGCGCTGGCGACCGCGCTGCGCGTGCAGCAACTGGACCGCAAGATGGCGGTAGCCTTGCTGGTGCTGTCGCGCGGACACCTGGGCCGCGCGGTTTTCCTGCTGTTTGCTGTCACGGCAATCCTCTCCATGGGTATCAGCAACACGGCCACCGCGGCCATGATGCTGCCGCTGGCCCTTGGCATACTCAGTCCGCTCGACCTGCATGGCGACCGTCGGACATTCGTTTTTGTCCTGCTGGGCGTGGCCTATGCCGCCAGCATCGGCGGCATAGGCTCCCTGGTGGGCTCGCCACCGAATGCGATTGCCGCGCGGGCGGCAGGCATCGATTTTGCCGAATGGCTATGGATAGGAATTCCCCTGGTGCTGGTGCTGATGCCGTTGATGGTGCTGACCTTGTGGCTGGTGCTGCGCCCGCAACTGAACCGGACCATCGAGACAGTCATGGACGACGTGCCCTGGACCGGGGTGCGCCTGCTGACCATGCTGGTATTCGCGCTGACTGCGCTGGGCTGGATTTTCGGCGCGGCGCCGCTAAAGGCGATGGGCATACAGAGCCCGGACACTTTCTTTGCCGTGGCCGCGGTGGTCGCCGTCGTTGCCTTGGGTCTGGTCACCTGGCAGGACGTCGTGCAGCATACCGATTGGGGTGTACTGCTGCTGTTCGGCGGCGGGCTGGCGCTGGGCGAGATCCTTGGCGCATCCGGCGCATCGGTGGTCCTTGGCCAGCAGGTAGCCGGCGCGCTGCAGGGGGCCGCGCCCTGGGCCATGCTGCTGGCCGTGGCGGCGTTCATGGTGCTGCTCAGTGAATTTGCCAGCAACACGGCGGCGGCGGCTTTGCTGGTTCCGGTTTTTGCCGCGGTCGCGGTTCAAATGGGCTTGCCCCCGGCGGTGCTGGTCGTGGTGGTGGCGCTTGCGGCATCCTGTGGTTTTGCCTTGCCAGTGGCAACCCCGCCCAACGCCCTGGTATTCGGAACCGGGCATGTGCCGCAGCGGATCATGTTGCGCACCGGCCTGGCGCTGGATTTCGTCTGCGTCCTGGTATTGACCGCATGGGGCTTGCTGGCCCTGTTGAAGATCATGAACTTTTGAGCTGGCGCTTGCCGGCGGCCTCGGATGAAGCGGATTATCAAGTATGTTCATATCGAAAATGATCTCCGCTAACATTTGGTTCGGCGTGATTGCTCATGGCGCCCTAAAGCCTACATCTTTTCATAGCAATAATCGGGTGCCGAGGCGAGTCTGTCGAACTGCCAGGTGATGATGAAAAATATCTTGAAACACACTTGACGGATGTTATTTGGTAACGCTAACATTGATCCTGTCGACAAGTGAACGGTGATTCGCACATCGATTTGACGCGGCTGACCGTAGATCAGGCCCACATACGCCAGGAGACGAACATGACGGTGCACAAGACGACCCTTTTTTCGAATTCCGGATCCGCTCCCATTGCGGGGGAAGATGCGATGTCATTGTCCCCGGATGCCGGGTCGGTCAGTCCGCACAGGCGCAAGCTGCTGGCGGCCGGCACGGCAGCGCTGGCCTCGGCCGGGCTTGGCCTGGCGGCGCCGGCGGTCTTGGCGCAGGCCAAGCGTTTCAGTGGCGTGACGCTGAATGTGTCGTGCTGGAGTGCGCGCTATCCGTCGCTGCTTGCCGACTACATCAAGGAATTCACCGAGGCGACCGGCGCCAAGGTCAACTACGACACGCCCGGGTTGCAGGTTTTCAACCAGCGCGCCGACCTGGAACTGTCAACCAAGGGCAGTGGCTACGATGTCCTCAATATTACGTTCGTCTTCACCAACCGCTGGATCGGAAACGGTTGGCTGACCCCGCTCGATCCCTACATCAACGACCGCAACAAGACCGGCGCCGACTTTGATTTCGCAGACTTCCTGCCAGGCGCCGTGAGTCCGCTGAAGGACGGCAAAGGTGTCACGCACGGCATTCCCTGGGTGACCGACTCGGGCATGGCCATTGCCAGCCGCTTCGACCTGTTCAAGGCGAACGGTCTGGGGATGCCCGATACCTTCGACGAGCTCGAACGAAGCCTCGCGATCGTTCACAAGAAGGATGGGGTGGACGGCTTCCTGGCCGACAATCACTGGGGCTTCTGGTACCCGCCGTTCCTGCAGGGCTATGGCGGCAACGTGTTCCGCGCACCGCCGGATGACCTGATGCCCACGCTCGATACGCCCGAGGCGATCATGGCGGCGGAGCAATTGGCGCGCATCGTCAGCAAGTTCGGCCCGCCAGGCGCAGGCGGAATGTCGTATGGCCAGACCGGGGAGCTGATACGGGCCGGCAAGGCCAACCACTCGCTGCAGACGCATTCCGGCGGCATGTCGATGATGGAGTCCAACTCCAAGGTCGCGTCCACGCTTCGGTTCTCCTTGTATCCACGGGGTCCCAAGGGCAGGTTCCCCGGTATTGCGTCGCACGGCTGGGGCATTCCGGCGGGCTCGAAGAACAAGGATGCCGCCTGGGAGTTCATCAAATGGGCTACCTCCAAGACGCTTCTCAACCGGATGGTCAAGGAGAAGGGACTCGGATCTGTCACGCGCCGGTCGATTTTCGACGCGCCCGAATACCGCAAGCTGATCACGGTCAACGGTCAGGACACCGGGCAGGTCGTGCTCGACACGATCAAGCTTGGCGAACAGGGCCACATGAAGTACCGGACGGTCCCGGCCTACCCGCAGATCAACGTCCAGCTCAACCAGGCGCTGGGCCGGATCATCTCGGGGCAGATGAGTGCGAAGGAGTCGATGAAGCAGGCACAGGTAGCTGCCATCGCCGACCTGAAACGCGCAGGCGTCAAGATCTAGGGCATGGCGATGGCTTCATTGGGCATCAAGCCGGGCGG
>NZ_JAUSNH010000117.1 GCF_030645335.1 Lacisediminimonas sp.
ACCGGAAGCACCAGCTCCGCTGGCAACGACCGTGCCCCCGGTGGCATTACTGCTATTCCTGAACCATTGCCAGGACACGTTTCCTGTCAGTGTGCCGGTTCCCGTCAGCACAGTGCCAGCGGCTGGCGTGGTCGTGCTATAGGTGACGACGAGCAACTGCGAGTAATCGTCGAACGCGAACGTCTTGGTCTCGACCTGGCCAATACTGTCTTCCAGTATCCAGTTGCCGCCCCGGTCTGCAGCACCGGTGCTGTCGCTTGATGCCGCCACGTCGGCCTGGGTCAATTCTGCCCAGGTTGAAATGAATTCACGGCCTTCGCTTCCGGCGCTGATCTCGCAACCGTACAACAGGATGTCCGCGTCCTGCGTCAGGTATTGCTTCCACAGCGCAAGCTCTGCACTTTGGGCCGCCAGCGCAGCATCCGTCACGGCGACACCGTTGAAGATCAGACCGCCTTCAAAGCCATGCGAAATGATATGTACGCCGGACACATTGCCGGCAGCCTTCAATGCCTCCGTCATCTGCGACCATGCGTCGCGCGCAGGATCGAGCAAGACCACGCCGATGCCGGGGCGCAGGCTACCGATGATGTCCTGGTAGTCCGCAACGCCAGCGTCCACGAACACGATTTCCTTGTGCGCCTCAAGCTGGGGCGCAATCTCCGGGCGCTCGGCAATGAGCTTGTCGAGCTCTGCGATCGGATCGACAGTGGCTGTGCTGTCCGCGCCCGCATGGGCAACATCGCGATCGGTGCTGACTTTGTCGGCGCTCTCGGCAAGCGCTGCGGCAGCGGCGGAAGTAGCATCCGCAGCGTCCAGCAACATGTTGACCGATGACAGCGTGTCGGGCAGCGTCGGTACTGGCTTGGCGTCGGCCAGCGGCCGCTCCATGACGTCGGCTGCGGTATCGATCGCCGCCGCATCGAACATGAAGCGCTGCTCCAGCACCATGGGCGCGGGCGCACGGCGCTTGAGTGCGGTCTTTCCGCCCTTCTTCTTTTTTGTCTCACGGGGCACGGCAGACGCGGCAATGTCCTGCTTCTTGCCCGGCGGGTTCGCCATGGAAGATGCAGTGGATTTCTTAGTGCTTGTTTTCTTTGTTGACATATTACCCTCCCGCTTCACGCGGTTATTTGCGCCCGTCGCCACCTGCTTTAACAGCAACTTCTATCGTTTTCTTCACCTGTGGCCAGGTCTTCGACCTGGTTTCACTTTCAGGGACTTTCCATTCCTGGAATGCGTACGCGGCCACTCATTCCTGAAACCAGCTCGGGAAAACGGCCATCGATCGCTGCGGCGATCTTTACCGACTGGCTTACCGCATCCACCCTCGCGCCGATACGGATTAATCGCGCCGGATAGGACTTCTTGGTCTCGTCAATTTCAACCTTGAACGCGCCGCCCATGCGCAGCGTCGTCAGCCAGCTGGAAGGAACCAGGAATTCCAGTTCCAGCACACTGTCGTCCAGTATTTCGAGCAGCGGCTGGCCGGCCTGTGCATACTGTTGTTCACGCACCTTCTGCTCGGCGACGCGGCCTGCATACGGCGCAGGGATCGTGCATTTGCTCAGCACGGCCTGGTTGGCCGCCACCTCTGCCCGGGCACGGTCAGCCGCTGCCTTTGACAAATCCAGATCCATCAATCCCACCGAGTTCAGTTCAGCGAGCCGGACATTTGCCTTGTAAGTCGTCTGTGCAGCATCGAGCTCGGCGGTGGCCTTGCCCATCTGCGCCTGCTGGATCGAACAATCGAAAACCACCAACGCCTGTCCGGCACGGAAATTCCCGCCTTCTGCGATGGGCAGTTTGCTGACCTTTGCGCCAATTTCAGCGGCGATGGTGGTGTAGCGCCGTGGCAACAACTGCGCGCGTATTTCCTGGCGCTCGACGTTGGAACGTGAAGACGGTGACGAAACCGCCTTTTGAATGCTGCCGGCGGGGGCATTGGCAGGAGCAGCCGCAGCCGGCTGCGGCGCCACCTTGCTCGCTTGCGCCGCGGCGTGCGGGCTGGCCGCGGCAAACAACACCAGGCCTGCGAATAGAAAATTGATCTGAATCGGCTTCATTTGCTTTGCTGTTCCTTGGTTTGCTTGCGCGCGGCCTGATCAGCCATGATTGACTGCCAGATCAGGCCATGCAGCGTGATTTTTTGCGCCAGTTCATCGGTGCCGATGTCATCGACGCCCCCGATCCGCGGCTCCACACCAAGCGTGGCCTGGAGCCTGCTCTCGGCAGCCTGCATTTGTGCCGCAGCCTGGTAGCGGCGCAGCAGACTGAGAACGGCCGCTGTTTCATTGCTGATACGTTCAAGCTTGCTCTGTGCGCGTGCCGCTTCGCGATTGATGACGATGTCGGAAATTTTGTGGTCGACGTTCCAGATTTCGTCAGCGCGTCCGAACTGACTGGTCGCATTGGCCAGTTGCAGCCGTGCGAGATGGACCTGGGCCAGCACGGCCATTTGGACCGCGATGCGACGCTGGTCTGCCAGCGCCACGCCTGCCTCGGCGAGCTTCTTCTGCGTACCGGCCGTAAACAGATTGAGCAGGCTGTACGACACCTGCACCCCCGCGTCACGCCACTTCTGGTTGACCAGGTAAGAATCCGTGTCGTAATTGAGACCATAGTTGAAGGTCAGGTTTGGAAATAACCGGTACAAAACCTTGCGCGTTTCAGTCTGTGCGATACGGCCGTTGTATTGCTGTTCGCGCAAATCGGCGTTATTGACCAGGGCGGTCTCTTCCAGTTGGTCCAGCGAGATCTTCAGCGCCTCCGACGACACATTGAACGCAGTGTCGACCAGCTCGAGTACCGTCCCCTGGGGCACGTTGATCAATGTCGCCAGCTCGATCTGCGCGCTGGAGAGTTCCTGTTCGATCGATTCCAGCAGCCGCAGGTTTTCCAGTATCTGGCGCTGATACCGCAGTGCGTCCAGTGGATTGCGGATGCGTTCCTCTTCGGTCTTGCGCGAATCCACCAGCGCCTCTTCGGCACTGGCGATGATGCGCTGCACTTCACCTTTGAGCTTTTGCGCGCTGACAGCCCGCCAGTACACGGTGCGCACGTCCTGCATCAGTACGTGCATTGCCTTGCGCCGTTTCTCGGCCGCGACCAATACCCGGTCGGCTGCTTGCAGGGTGTTCAGATAGCCGACCCCCATCTCCAGCATGTTCCAGGTCAGTCCCAATTGGCTGACCACATGGGTGCGGTCTTGCGAAACGAAGTTCGACGGCACCAGCTCACCAGTGGCGATATTCCGGCTCAACGTTGTGCGGTCACTGTCACGCGACGAGAAGCCCGACTGGGCAACCAGCTTTGGCAGCATGTCGAGCTTGGCGACATCAAGCTGGTTCAGGGCGATTGCCTCTTCCATCAGCTTGGTGCGGCGGTCGAGGTTGTACTTGAGAGCGCGCGCCGTGGCTTGCTCCAGCGTGAGCGGGCCGGTGATAGGGTCATTCCCCCTGAACGCGGCAACACGATCAGCAGCCGTCTGCACGGACATATCCTTGTCCGATACCGGCTTGGGTTGGATCGCGGTACACGCTCCGACGAACATGAGTAACAGGCTCCCCGACAATCTGATTAATCTTTTTTGCATGCAGGTCGTGACGTTGACTCGTACTGATTGAAGGCGGTCGAATGTGCTACCGTAATTCCGGGCGCAGTCGGTCTCCACTGATGGATGGCAAGCGCAAAAAGTCCTCAAGTGCACCTGCAACCGCCAAGGTGTGTGCACGAGAAGATTCCTGAAAGACAGTGAATTCGCAAACGATAAGTGTTCGACAATAGAACTAATACCAATGATTGACGTTAGCCAAAGTTTGCTTTCACGACCCTTTATCCACAGCAACGCACTCAGTATATCTTCAGAACGGGCTGGATGTTAGTGCCCGGAAACGTTTTTCGCATAGTTTATTTTTAGTAATGTTTATCCAAGGAAATAAATTGACCGAAAACACTGTGCGAGCCATTACTCTCATAGAGAAAAAGGAATGATTGCGGGATGGCACGATCTGCTCGATTTGTTGCAATAAAGCAAGCACATTTGGTCGCACAATCTGCGCTGGATGGGCTTGGTTTTTTCCGTGAAAACGCCGACTTTGTTATTTTTTTGGAACTGCTTAAAAATTCAGCAAAAGTTAATGCCGTGGCAATTCACGGTTATGTTCTGCTGCCGTCGGAAATTGTTCTGGTTGCAACGCCGTCCGCGACAGATTCGCTATCCAAGCTGATGCAATGGGTCGGCCGGCGGTATGTCCCCTATTACAACCGCAAGTACCACCGCACCGGCCCGCTCTGGCGCTCACGCTTTCGGGCGGCCGTCATCGAAGCGGCCAGCCACCTGCTCCCGGCTTGCCAATACGTTGAAGAGGCACCAGTACGGAAAGGCCTCGGATCCTCGCCGGGCGACTATCCCTGGTCGAGTTATCATGTCCATGCCGGCCTGCAGCCCGACAGCCTGGTATCCGACCACCCGAGTTACTGGTCGCTTGGCAATACGCCCTTCGATCGCGAGGCAGCCTATCGTCGCTTGATGGAGCTAGCACTGCCAGGCTCCACTATCACACTGATCGAAAGCGGCTTGCGCAGTGGTTGGGCGATCGGCTCGACTGCGTTTGCCGAGTCACTGCAAAAATTGGCCGGCCGGCGTCTGGCTCCCGCGCCAAGAGGCCGTCCGCCCGGCCGTCGTGCACTTGGCGCACCAAAACAATACGATCCCGTCCCCAATTAATCTCGCTCGTCTCGAAGGCGCGCATTAATTGGTGTACGACCCTATTTTATTTCCTTGTACTCTACAGGGCCATGCACTATTCTCTCGGTTCGATCTGATTTCAGCATTGGAGCAGGGCTATGCACGCGCAAGGTTTATACGATCCGGCCAACGAACACGATGCCTGTGGGGTTGGCTTCATTGCCCATATCAAAGGCAAGAAAAGTCATTCCATCGTCGAGCAGGGATTGCAGATCCTGAAGAATCTCGACCATCGGGGTGCGGTCGGTGCCGACAAGCTGATGGGCGATGGCGCGGGCATCCTGATCCAGGTTCCGGATCAGTACTACCGCGAAGAGATGGCCAAACAAGGCGTGGGCCTGCCGCCGCCAGGCGAATATGGCGTGGGCATGGTGTTCTTGCCAAAAGAAAATGCCTCGCGCATGGCCTGTGAGCAGGAAATCGAACGCAGGGTATTGGCCGAAGGCCAGGTGGTGCTGGGCTGGCGCGATGTCGCCATCGACCACGACATGCCGATGTCGCCAACGGTGCGCGCCAAAGAGCCGGTGATCCGTCAGATCTTCATCGGTCGCGGCCCGGACATCATGGTGACCGACGCACTGGAGCGAAAGCTCTATATCATCCGCAAAGCATCGGGCCATGCGATCCAGCGCCTGAACCTGCTGCACGGCAAGGAATTCTTCGTGCCGTCCATGTCGGCCCGTACCGTGGTCTACAAGGGCTTGTTGCTGGCCGACCAGGTCGGCGTGTATTACAAGGACTTGCAGGATCCGCGCTGCATTTCGGCGCTGGCCCTGGTGCACCAGCGCTTTTCGACCAACACTTTCCCGGAGTGGCCGCTGGCGCACCCCTACCGCCTGATTGCCCACAACGGCGAGATCAACACCGTCAAGGGCAACTTCAACTGGATGCGGGCGCGCGAAGGCGTGATGAAATCCGCCGTGCTGGGCGACGACCTGCAAAAACTCTTCCCCCTGATCTACGAAGGACAGTCCGACACAGCCTGCTTCGACAACGCGCTCGAACTGCTGGTGATGGCCGGCTACCCGATTGCGCAAGCAATGATGATGATGATCCCGGAAGCCTGGGAAAACCACACGCTGATGGACGATAACCGCCGCGCCTTCTATGAATACCATGCCGCGATGATGGAGCCGTGGGACGGCCCCGCCGCCATGGCCTTCACCGATGGCCGCCATATTGGCGGTACGCTGGACCGCAATGGCTTGCGGCCGGCGCGTTACATCATTACCGACGACGACCTCGTCGTGATGGCGTCGGAATCCGGCGTGCTGCCGATACCGGAAGCGCGCATCATCCAGAAATGGCGCCTGCAGCCGGGCAAGATGTTCCTGATCGACCTCGACGCCGGCCGGATCATCGACGACAAGGAACTCAAGGACACCTACGCCAACGCCAAGCCTTACAAGCAGTGGATCGAATCGGTTCGCATCAAGCTGGGCGAACTCAAGAGCGGCGAAGCTGAAGCAGCGTCCGAGGTGTCGTTGCTGGATCGCCAGCAAGCCTTCGGCTATACGCAGGAAGATCTCAAGTTCCTGATGTCGCCAATGGCAATCACCGGCGACGAGCCGGTTGGCTCAATGGGCAATGATTCGCCGCTGGCCGTCATGTCCAACAAGAACAAGCCGCTGTATAACTACTTCAAGCAGTTGTTCGCCCAGGTCACCAACCCGCCAATAGATCCGATCCGGGAAGCCATGGTGATGTCGCTGGTGTCATTCATTGGCCCGAAGCCGAACCTGCTTGATACCAACAACATCAATCCGCCAATGCGGCTGGAAGTCTCGCAGCCCATCCTCGATTACGCCGACATCGTCAAGCTGCGCCAGATCAGCCAGCACACTGGCGGCAAGTTCAAGTCGCATGAATTGGACATTTGCTATCCAATCAGCTGGGGCAAGGAAGGCATTGAAGCCTGCCTGGCCTCGCTGTGCGCCAAGGCGGTCGACGCGGTCAAGTCCGGCGTCAATATCCTGATCCTGTCGGATCGCCAGATGAGCGCGACCCAGGTCGCCATTCCTGCGCTGCTGGCGACATCGGCAATCCACCTGCATCTGGTCAGTCGCGGACTGCGTACATCCACCGGCCTGGTGATCGAAACCGGCTCGGCACGCGAGACGCATCACTTCGCGCTGCTGGCCGGCTATGGCGCCGAAGCCATCCACCCCTACCTGGCACTCGATACGCTGGCGGAAATGGCAAAAGGCCTGTCCGGCGACCTGTCGCCGGAAAAAGCGATCTACAACTTCCAGAAGGCGGTCGGCAAGGGCTTGATGAAAGTGATGTCGAAGATGGGCATCTCCACCTACATGTCCTACTGTGGCGCCCAGATCTTTGAAGCAATCGGCCTGAACAGCATCCTGGTCAACAAGTACTTCAAGGGCACGTCCTCCAATGTGGAAGGTATCGGCGTATTTGAAATCGCCGAAGAAGCGCTACGCCTGCATGCCCAGGCGTTCAGCCGCGATCCGCTACTGGCGCACGCGCTCGATGCCGGCGGCGAATACGCGTTCCGGGTTCGCGGTGAGGACCACATGTGGACCCCGGATGCGATCGCCAAGCTGCAGCACTCCACCCGATCAGGCAACTTCAACACTTACAAGGAATATGCGCAGATCATCAACGACCAGTCGCGTCGCCACATGACCTTGCGCGGGCTGTTCGAATTCAAGCTCGACCCGTCCAAGGCAATTCCCCTCGATGAAGTCGAGCCGGCCAAGGAAATCGTCAAGCGTTTTGCTACCGGCGCGATGTCGCTCGGCTCGATTTCTACCGAAGCGCATACGACGCTGGCCATCGCCATGAACCGGATCGGCGGCAAGTCCAATACCGGCGAAGGCGGTGAAGACGAACTGCGTTATCGCAACGAGCTCAAGGGCATTCCGATCAAGCAAGGCGACACGATTGCCTCGATCATCGGACGCGACCGGATTGAAGTCGACATCCCGCTGCAGGCGGGTGATTCATTGCGCTCGAAGATCAAGCAGGTGGCGTCGGGCCGGTTTGGCGTGACAGCGGAATACCTGGTGTCGGCCGACCAGATCCAGATCAAGATGGCGCAGGGCGCCAAGCCTGGCGAGGGCGGACAACTGCCCGGACACAAGGTGTCGGAATATATCGCCAAGCTGCGCTTCTCGGTTCCGGGCGTGGGACTGATCTCGCCGCCGCCGCACCATGACATCTATTCCATTGAAGACCTGGCGCAACTGATCCATGATCTGAAAAATGCCAATCCGCGGGCATCAATCTCGGTCAAGCTGGTGTCCGAAGTGGGCGTTGGCACGATCGCCGCAGGCGTTGCCAAGGCCAAGGCCGACCACGTCGTGATTGCCGGTCACGACGGCGGCACTGGCGCATCGCCGCTGTCCTCCATCAAGCACGCCGGTTCGCCCTGGGAATTGGGCCTGGCCGAAACGCAGCAGACGCTGGTCCTGAACCGCCTGCGCAGCCGGATCCGCGTACAGACCGATGGCCAGATCAAGACTGGCCGCGACGTCGTGATCGCTGCCATGCTGGGCGCTGACGAAGTCGGCTTTGCGACGGCGCCGCTGGTTGCCGAAGGCTGCATCATGATGCGCAAGTGCCACCTCAATACCTGTCCGGTCGGCGTTGCCACGCAAGACCCGGTACTGCGCGCACGATTCTCCGGCAAGCCGGAGTACGTGGTGAACTACTTCTTCTTCGTCGCAGAAGAAGCGCGCCAGTTGATGGCGCAACTCGGCATCCGGACCTACAACGAGCTGATCGGCCGTTCCGACCTGCTGGACCGTTCCAAGGCGGTCGCCCACTGGAAAGCACGTGGCCTGGACTTCTCGCGCATATTCCATCAACCGGACATGCCAGCAACCGAACCGCGTTATCAGGTTGAAGAGCAGGATCATGGCCTGGAGCGCGCGCTCGATCACAAACTGATCGCACAAGCACGCACCGCACTGGAGAAAGGCGAGCGCGTTTCGTTCATTTCCCCGGTCAAGAACGTCAACCGTACGGTGGGCACCATGTTGTCTGGCGAAGTGGCCCGACGCTACGGCCATGAGGGGCTGCCGGACGACACCATCCACATCCAGTTGCACGGCACCGCCGGCCAGTCCTTCGGTGCATTCCTTGCCAACGGCATTACCTTCGATCTCGTCGGTGAGGGCAACGACTATGTCGGCAAGGGCCTGTCGGGCGGTCGCATCATCGTGCGTCCGAACAACGAGTTTCGCGGCCGCGCTGTCGACAACATCGTGGTCGGCAATACCGTGCTGTACGGCGCCATCGCCGGCGATGCGTATTTCAACGGTGTTGCCGGCGAACGTTTTGCGGTGCGCAATTCGGGAGCGGCAGCGGTTGTCGAAGGCACCGGCGATCACGGCTGCGAATACATGACGGGCGGCACCGTCGTGGTGCTCGGCAGCACAGGGCGCAATTTTGCGGCCGGCATGTCAGGCGGCATTGCCTATGTCTATGATCCGGACGGCGACTTCGCGCTCAAATGCAACACGGCCATGGTCGCACTCGAGCCTGTGCTGGCTGCGGCCGAGCAAGACGCCAAGCTGCCGCGCGCGGCCTGGCACAGCGTGATCCGTGACGGCGAGGTCCAGCACGATGAAGCCATCCTGCGCGGACTGATCGAGCGCCATTTCAAGTACACCGGCAGCACGCGCGCCCGTGCCCTGCTCGATGACTGGACCAATGCGCGCGCCAAATTCGTCAAGATCTTCCCGACGGAATACAAGCGCGCCTTGCTAGAACTCGATGCGGCCCGCACCAAGGCGGAATCCGAAAAAGTCGCAGCATAACGATCAACCCGAGCATCGGCATCGGTCGCAGGTGACCGATGCCGTGCAGCAAGAAAAAACGTGAGTGAAAAATGGGAAAAGTAACCGGTTTTCTGGAATTCCAGCGATTGCAAGAGGCCAGCGAGGCGACCACATCGCGGCTCAAGCATTACAAGGAATTCGTCATGCACCTGAGCGACGACCAGGCCAAGGTGCAAGGGGCACGCTGCATGGATTGCGGCATCCCGTTCTGCACCAGCGGCTGCCCGGTCAACAACATCATTCCGGACTGGAACGACCTCGTATATCGGGGCAATTACCGCGAAGCGCTGGACAACCTGCATTCGACCAATAACTTCCCCGAATTTACCGGCCGCATTTGTCCGGCGCCGTGCGAATCCGCCTGCACGCTGAATATCAACAGTGAAGCGGTCGGCATCAAGTCGATCGAGCACTTCATTATCGACAAGGGCTGGGAAAACGGCTGGGTGGTTCCCGCTCCCGCTGCCCAACGCACCGGCAAGAAGGTCGCGGTAGTCGGCTCCGGGCCAGCCGGACTGGCGGCGGCCCAGCAGTTGGCGCGCGTCGGCCATGATGTGACAGTGTTCGAAAAAAATAGCCGGATCGGCGGATTGCTGCGCTATGGCATTCCCGACTTCAAGATGGAAAAGTCATCGATCGACCGCCGTGTCGAGCAGATGCAGGCCGAAGGCGTTCGCTTCCGTACCGGCGTGCTGGTTGGCCGCGATTTTCCGGCAAAAGTGCAGAACGATGCACAAGAAACCATCTCGCATGAGCAACTGCAGAGCGACTTCGACGCCATCATCCTGGCCGGCGGCGCAGAGCAGCCGCGCGACCTTCCGGTACCGGGCCGCGAACTCAAGGGCGTGCATTTCGCCATGGAGTTCCTGCCCTTGCAAAACAAGGTCAATGCGGGCGACAAACTCAAGGACCAGATCGTAGCAACCGGCAAGCACGTCATTGTCATCGGCGGCGGCGACACCGGTTCCGACTGCGTCGGCACATCCAACCGCCAGGGCGCAGCTTCAGTGACCCAGTTCGAACTGATGCCGCAGCCGCCGGAGCAGGAAGACAAGCCGATGGTCTGGCCGTACTGGCCGATCAAGATGCGCACCTCCTCTTCCCATGAAGAAGGCTGCGAGCGCGACTGGGCCATCGCCACCAAACGGGTGGAAGGCAAGAACGGCACGGTGGAAAAGCTGATCGCAGCGCGCGTCGAATGGAAAGACGGCAAGATGCAGGAAGTGCCGGACTCTGAAATCGAGATGAAGGCCGACCTGGTCCTGCTGGCGATGGGTTTTGTCGCACCGGTTGGCCAGGTGCTCGATGCATTCGGTTTGGAGAAAGATGCACGTGGCAACGCGAAGGCGAGCACCGACGGCGAGGGTTGCTACAAGACCTCGGTAGACAAGGTGTTTGCTGCGGGCGACATGCGGCGCGGCCAGTCCCTGGTGGTGTGGGCGATTCGCGAAGGCCGGCAGTGCGCGCGCGCTGTCGACGAGCACCTGATGGGCAGCAGCGTGCTGCCACGCTGATCCAGCCGACCCGCAGTGGGTCGAACCTGAAAAAAAGGCCGGAAGCTTTTGCTCCCGGCCTTTTTTAATGCATGTGCGGCTTTCGCGTTGGTCCGGCTTTACTGGTCAGGCATCCGGTAGCGGATACCTGACGGGAGCTTGCGGATCAGAATGGAATGTCGTCGTCCATGTCCGAGAAATTCGGCGCCGGACGCGAGGCCGCGGGACGATTTGCTGCAGCCGCCGGCGCTGCCTGCCGCGGCGCACCGCCGCCGTAGCTGTCGTCGGTCTGCGGGCCGTTGCCGCCCGCACCCTGGCGGCTTCCCAGCATCTGCATGGTATCGGCCTTGATGTCGGTAGCATACTTTTCGACGCCATCCTTGTCGGTGTACTTGCGCGTGCGCAGGCTGCCTTCAATGTAGACCTGCGAACCTTTTTTCAGGTACTGCGCAGCGATTTCCGCGAGCTTGCCGAAGAACGTGATGCGATGCCATTCGGTCTGCTCTTTTTTCTCGCCCGAGGTCTTGTCTTTCCAGCTGTCCGTCGTAGCGACGGCGATGGTCGTCATGGCGTCGCCGCTGGGCATGTAGCGCGTCTCCGGATCACGACCGAGGTTGCCTACGATGATTACCTTGTTTACCGATGCCATAGTTCTCTCCGTTAGGCCGTGGGCGCCAGGTGCTGGCTGCGCCGCGGCAGGTTCTTCATGTTAGCGGCGATTATAAGCCACGCCAAGCTCAGCACAGTGCCCAGGATAAAGACCGATGCCGGCCCGACGTTCTGCACCAGCCAGCCACCCAGCGCACCGCCGCAAAACAGGCCGAGCGCCTGCAATGTGTTGTACACGCCCAGCGCCGCCCCCCTGCCGGCAGCCGGTGCAATCCGGGACACCAGCGAAGGCTGGGTCGCTTCCAGCACGTTGAATGCGATAAAAAACAGCAACAACATGACCACCAGCATCCAGGCCGGCGTACCGGCAATCATGAACACCACTCCCATTGCCACCTGGACCAGCACCAACAGCGCAATGGCCGCCACGAATACCTGCTTCATCATGCCGCGCTTTTCGCCGATGAAAATCGGCGGCAGCATCAAGGCAAAGGAAACCAGCACAACCGGCAGGTAGACCTTCCAGTGTTCTTGCACCGGCAATCCCAACTGGCTGACCAGGGCGGATGGCACGACCACGAACATGGCCATTTGCGTCACATGCAGCGCAAATACGCCGTAATTGAGTCGCATCAGTTCAGGGTCGCGCAGCACCTCGGTGAAAGACGCCGGCTTTTTGGGCAAGGGCGGCGCTTCCGGCGTGATGTAGAGGACCACGAAAATCGCGGCAATCGACAGGATGGCGATCAGATAGAACATGCCCGCCATGCCGATCCAGTCATACAGCAAGGGTGCGCCAACCAGCGAACCGGCAAACGTCAGACCGATCGAGCCGCCCACCATGGCCATTGCCTTGGTACGGTGTTCTTCGCGGGTAGCGTCGGCGATGAATGCGGTGACCGCCGCAGAAATCGCACCCGCCCCCTGCACGGCCCTGCCCGCAATCACCCAGTAGATGTCGTCAGCCAGGGCGCAGATCAGCGAACCGATTGCAAACAGCAGCAGCCCGATCACGATGATGCGCTTGCGGCCGTACCGGTCAGAGGCCGCACCAAGCGGTATCTGGCCGAATGACTGCGTCAATCCGTAGATGCCCAGCGCCAGTCCGACCATGGTTGCGCTGGCGCCGCCGGGCAGGGTTTGTGCGTGTATGGCAAATACCGGCAGGATCAGGAACAAGCCGAGCATGCGCAGCGCGAAGATCGAGGCCAGCGATACGCTGGCACGAATTTCGAGGGCCGACATGGGTGAGGCGATGAGCGGGGTAGGGATTGATGCCATGTTGGAAACGATTATCGGCCGGAGATCCGCGTCGGAGTCGGGTGGTCAGGGGTAACCGTAACGACTCGTTTAAAACCCGCTATAGTAGCAGGTTGGCCCATTTACCCGGCGCACGCCCTGCCACCACCAATCGTGCGCCTTACGCGAAAGCCGTCATGGAAGAAATCCGCATTCGAGGTGCACGTACGCACAATCTGAAGAACATCAGTCTCGACCTGCCACGCAACAAACTGATCGTGATCACCGGCCTTTCCGGGTCAGGCAAATCGTCGCTCGCATTCGACACCTTGTATGCAGAAGGGCAACGTCGCTATGTGGAGTCGCTGTCTGCTTATGCCCGTCAATTCCTGCAATTGATGGAAAAGCCCGATGTCGACTTGATCGAAGGCTTGTCGCCTGCGATTTCCATCGAGCAAAAGGCGACCTCGCACAATCCGCGCTCCACGGTGGGCACGGTGACTGAGATACATGACTACCTGCGGCTGCTGTATGCGCGGGTCGGCACGCCCTACTGTCCGAGTCATCCGGTTCATGCGCTGGCGGCGCAATCGGTGTCGCAGATGGTCGACGCGGTATTGCAATTGCCGGAAGACACGCGGTTGATGATACTGGCGCCGGTTGTTGCCAACCGCAAGGGCGAGCATGTCGATCTGTTCGAGCAGATGCAGGCGCAGGGCTTTGTGCGTTTCCGTGTGCAAAGCGGCACCGGCAAGACGCGCATCGTCGAGTCCGATGACTTGCCGAAGCTGAAAAAAACCGAAAAGCACACCATCGACGTTGTCGTTGACCGGGTGAAAGTAAAGGCCGACATCAAGCAACGCCTGGCCGAGAGCTTCGAAACCGCGCTGCGCCTGGCCGACGGCCGTGCGATCGCGCAGGAACTGGATACCGGCACCGAGCATTTGTATTCGAGCAAATTCGCGTGCGCCATCTGCGGCTATTCGCTGCAAGAACTGGAACCGCGGCTGTTCTCGTTCAATAACCCGATGGGCGCCTGCCCGGAGTGCGACGGACTCGGCCACATCGAATTTTTCGATCCGAAACGGATCGTCGCCTTCCCCAACCTGTCGCTGGCCTCGGGTGCGGTGAAAGGCTGGGATCGTCGCAACCAGTTCTATTTCCAGATGTTGACAGCGCTCGGGGCTTACTATGAGTTCGACCTCGACACGCCGTTCGAACAACTCCCAGAGAAGGCACAGCAGGTGATCCTGTTCGGTTCAGGCAAACAAGCCATTCCGTTCACCTACCTGAACGAGCGCGGCCGTGCCGTCGTGCGGGAACATACGTTCGAAGGGATTGTTCACAACCTGCAGCGCCGCTACCGTGAAACCGACTCGATGGCGGTGAAAGAAGAGCTGGCGAAATTCATCAGCGAAAAATCCTGTCCGGCCTGCGACGGCAGCCGCTTGAGGATCGAAGCCCGCTTCGTCAAGGTCGGGAATGGCGACCAGGAGCGCGCGATTTTTGAAGTGGCGGCAACGCCGCTGCGCGAGACGCTGGAATTTTTCGAGAACCTGACGCTGACCGGTGCCAAGCGCGATATCGCCGATCGCATCATCAAGGAAATCGTGTCGCGGCTGCGATTCCTGAATAATGTCGGCCTTGACTATCTTTCGCTGGAGCGCAGTGCCGACACCCTGTCCGGCGGCGAGGCGCAGCGCATCCGGCTGGCGTCGCAGATCGGCTCCGGACTGACTGGTGTGATGTACGTGCTCGACGAGCCGTCGATCGGACTGCACCAGCGCGACAACGATCGTCTGATCGAGACCCTGAAGCATTTGCGCGACATCGGCAACAGCGTGCTGGTGGTGGAGCATGATGAAGACGCCATCCGCAGCGCCGACTATATCGTCGACATGGGCTTGGGCGCAGGCGTGCATGGCGGCGAATTGATCGCCGAAGGCACCCTGGCCGATATCCTCAAAAACAAGAAATCCCTGACCGCGCAGTACCTGAACGGGAACTTCGAGATCAAGGTGCCAAAAAAACGCACGCCGCCAGATCCGCAGCGCCAATTGATCATCACCGGCGCCTCCGGAAACAACCTGAAGTCGGTCAACTTCCGCTTACCGGTCGGCCTGCTGACCTGCGTGACCGGCGTTTCCGGTTCGGGCAAATCGTCACTGGTCAATGACACGCTTTACCTGAGCGCATCGCGCCATCTGTACGGCTCGCATGCGGAGCCGTCGATGCACGAATCGGTTTCAGGAATGGAACACTTCGACAAGGTGATTGCGGTCGACCAGGCGCCGATCGGGCGCACGCCGCGCTCCAATCCGGCGACCTACACGGGTGTATTCACGCCGATTCGCGACCTGTTCTCGACCGTGCCAACCGCCAAGGAGCGCGGCTATTCGGCAGGACGATTCTCGTTCAACGTGAAAGGTGGCCGTTGCGAGGCTTGCCAGGGCGATGGCGTGCTGACGGTGGAGATGCACTTCCTGCCGGATGTCTACGTTCCCTGCGACGTCTGCCACGGCAAACGCTACAACCGTGAAACACTGGAAGTCCAATACAAGGGCAAGAACATTACCCAGGTACTCGACATGACGGTCGAAGACGCGCATGTGTTCTTCAAGCCGGTCCCCATCATTGCCCGCAAGCTGCAAACCTTGCTCGACGTCGGACTGGGCTACATCCGGCTTGGCCAAAGTGCGACGACCTTGTCCGGTGGCGAGGCGCAGCGCGTAAAGCTGTCGCTCGAATTGTCCAAGCGCGACACCGGACGCACGCTGTACATCCTGGATGAACCGACCACAGGCCTGCATTTCCATGACATCGACCTGCTGCTGAAGGTAATCCATCGCCTGCGCGACCAAGGCAATACGGTGGTCATCATTGAACACAACCTGGATGTCATCAAGACTGCCGACTGGGTCGTGGATTTAGGCCCCGAAGGTGGTGCGGGCGGTGGCGAGATCATTGCCCAGGGAACCCCGGAAGAGGTCGGCGACAATCCGGCCAGTTTCACCGGGAAATACCTTGGGCCTTTGTTGAAAAAGAAAAAGTGACGGCAGTGCGCCTGAGTCCCGCCGTGGCCGGGCTCAGGCGCCCAGCAAGCGGGCTTCCGCCCGCGCGATCCCTTCGCTGCCGCCGCGCAAAACCACGATGTCGCCCGCTTCCAGCACCGTGGCAACAGATATCGCAATCCTGGTCTTGCCGCGTCGTATCGCGGTAATTTCGGCGCCCAATTCCTGCAAATTGAGTGTGTTCAATGCCCGGCCAATGCTGCGGGCATGCTGCCCCAGGAACACCGAATGCAAGCGGATGTTGAGCTGATCGCCGTCATCCGCCTGGTCACCCTGCCCGTGGAAGTAACCCCGCAGGGAGACGTAGCGTTCACCCCTGGCCGCCTGCACACGGTGCACCACCTTGCGCAGCGGTACGCCCATGATCAACAGGGCGTGCGACGCCAGCATCAGGCTGCCCTCGATGGCTTCCGGTACGACTTCGCTCGCACCGCCTGCCATCAGTTTCTCAATGTCCGAGTCATCGTAGCTGCGAACCACAACGGGCAGCATTGGCGCCAGCTCGTGCGCATGGTGCAGCAGCTTGAGCGCTGATGCGGTATCGGCGTAGGTAATGATCAGCGCGGCGGCACGATGGATACCTGCTGCCACCAGGCTTTCCCGGCGCGAAGCATCACCGTACGAAACCGATGCCCCCGCGCCCTGGGCTTCCTGTACCCGTTCCGGATCGAGGTCGAGCGCATGGTAGGCAATCCCCTCCTCCTCCAGCAGCCTGGCCAGGCTCTGCCCGCTGCGTCCAAAGCCCGCAATCACCACGTGGCGCTGGGTGTTCATGCTGCGCGCGGCAATTTGCGTCAGCGCCACCGATTGCATCATCCACTCGTTGGCAGAGAATTTCAGTGCAATGACATCCATCTTGCTCAGCATAAACGGCGCCAGCAGCATCGACAGCACCATCGATGCCAGCACCAACTGCACCAGGAACGGATCGACCAGCTTCAGGCCGCCAATCAGGGTCAGCAGCACGAAACCGAATTCGCCCGCTTGCGCGAGCCCCAGGCCAGTACGGATCGCCACGCCCGGCGAAGCGCCAAACAGGCGGGCCAGCACGGCAATCAAGCCGAATTTCAACAGCACCGGAATCACCAGCAGCAGCAGTACCAACCACCAGTTTTCCAGCACCAGGCGGATGTTGAGCAGCATGCCGACCGTGATGAAGAACAGGCCCAGCAGGACGTCGCGGAACGGCTTGATGTCTTCCTCGACCTGGTGCCGGTACTCGGTTTCTGAAATC
>NZ_JAUSNH010000116.1 GCF_030645335.1 Lacisediminimonas sp.
GTTTTCCGTCGTGAAGCTCTGGCGCACGCCGTGATAATTGATCGACAGCGTGGCGACCAACCGGTCGTCGGTGCGCTCCCTGACCGTCACTGCGCCACACCAGGGCAGGAAACTGGGGTAATCCTCGACCCGGTCGACCAGTTCAAACATCTGCTCGGCGCTATAGGCGACGAGGACCGATTTGTGCACGACTGCCATTGCGGGTTGACCGTTTGCTAGAATGCGAAGCTCGACATTCTAATCTACAGGCCTGTTTCTTCAAACGATGAGCATAGTCGACAACAAAAAAGCCTTTCACGATTACTTCATCGAGGAACGATTCGAAGCGGGAATGGCGCTCGAAGGCTGGGAAGTGAAGTCAATCCGGGCCGGACGGGCGCAGCTGAAAGAAGCGTACGTGATCGTGCGCAAGAACGAGGTATTCCTGTTCGGCGCCCACATCAGCCCGCTGCCAACGGCGTCGACCCACATCAGCCCCGACCCGGTGCGCACGCGCAAGCTGCTGCTCAAGAAAGAGGAAATCAAGCGCCTGATCGGCAAGGTCGAGCGCTCCGGTTACACCATGGTGCCGCTCAACCTGCACTACCTGCGTGGCCGCGTGAAATGCGAAATCGGCCTGGCCAAAGGCAAGAAGCAGCACGACAAGCGCGACACTGAACGCCAGCGCGACGTCCAGCGCGAGATCGACTCGGCCATGAAGCAGAACCGGCGCTAAAGCAAGACGCGCGGCGCCGCCGGATCAACCCGGGCGGTTTTGCTGTCGCACCACCTGCAAGGCGCTGGCGATCATGCCGCTCATGTCGGCCAGGTTGCCCGGCACGATCAGCGTATTGCCCGTCTTGGCGATCTTGGCGAAGGCCTCTACATATTGTTCGGCAACTTTCAGGTTCACCGCGTCTGCGCCGCCTGGCTCCCGGATCGCGGCGGCTGTTTTCCGGATCGCTTCTGCACTGGCCTCGGCGATCGACAGGATCCCTGCCGCTGCACCCTGCGCCCGATTGATTTCCGCCTGCTTCTCCCCCTCTGAGCGGGCAATCGCGGCTTCCCGCTCGCCGGTTGCAATGTTGATTTGCTCCTGCTTGCGTCCTTCCGAGGCAGCAATCAGCGCCCGCTTCTCGCGCTCGGCCGTAATCTGCGCCTGCATCGCATGCAGGATTTCCTTGGGTGGCGTCAGGTCCTTGATCTCGTAGCGCAATACCTTGACGCCCCAGTTCGCTGCCGACTCGTCAATCGCGTTGACGATGGTGGTGTTAATGTGGTCCCGTTCTTCGAAGGTCTTGTCTAACTCCATTTTGCCGATCACCGAGCGCAAGGTCGTCTGGGCAAGCTGCGTGATCGCCATCAGGTAATTCGACGAGCCATAGGACGCCCGCATCGGGTCGGTGACCTGGAAATACAGGATGCCGTCCACCTGCAACTGCGTATTGTCGCGGGTGATGCAGACCTGCGGCGGCACATCGAGCGGAATTTCCTTGAGGATGTGCTTGTAGGCGATGCGGTCAATGAACGGAATGACGATGTTCAGGCCAGGCGCCAGCGTCGCATGGTATTTGCCCAGGCGTTCGACCACCCAGGCGTGCTGCTGTGGCACGACGTTGATGGTCTTCAGTACAAAAACCACCGCCAGGATCAGGAAAACCAGCGATAAGGTTCCAAAAGTCATCATGCACCCTCCCTTGTTGTCTTCAGTTTGCCGCCGATACCAGCAAGCGGCTGCCATGTACTTCGCGAATGACGAACTCGCCCGCTTCCGGCGGCACGCCTTTTTCCAGCTCGATATCCCATTGCGCCCCGCGGTATGCCACCCGCGCGTGATAGGGGCCGGGAGCGGCGCCACGCCAATGCTCTACCCGCAGCGACTGGCCGATATCGAGATTGACGCTGGGGTCGGCCGCCGGGGCCGGGGCGGCGCCGCCCTGTTTGCGCCGCAGGCGCAGCACCAGCACGGCGCCGATGCCGACCAGGGCCACACACAGCATCTGCAGCGGGTTGGACAATCCGAGCCAGGATGCCGCAGCGCCGGCCAGCATGCCAAATGCGATCATCAGCAGATAAAAAGTGCCGGTGAAAATTTCCAGGATCACCAGCAAGACCGCCAAGCCCAGCCAGATCAATGCATCGTCCACGTTGCTTCTCCCATTTAGAAACTGGTTCACGCAAGCATCAGGTTACCGCATCGCACGCTCACTCGCTCCGACGCCGCCCGGGGGCCGTCCTCCATAAAAACAAAACCCCCGCCTGCACAAGGCAGACGGGGGCACAAACGGTTTGAATCTTTTGTTGTTGGTTATTATCCGGGCCTATCGGACCGCACAGCGCAAACAGGACAGTGCACAGGACACCGACGAACAAGGGCTAGTGTAGCGAAATGTGTTAGCCAGTCAACAGCTTGTGTTGCTTGTGTTGTACGGATGCCCCAGTCGCCCCCTCAGCGCTTGATTGCCGCCAGTTTCTGCCAGGTCTCGACCACGGAATCCGGGTTCAGCGACAGCGAGCCGATCCCTTCATTCATCAGCCACTCGGCAAAATCTGGATTGTCCGACGGTCCCTGGCCGCAAATGCCGACATACTTGCCCTGCGCCAGGCAGGCCTTGATTGCGCGCGACAGCAAGGCCTTGACGGCCGGATCGCGCTCGTCGAAGTCGGCGGCCAGCAATGCCATGCCGGAATCCCGGTCCAGGCCCAGGGTCAGCTGGGTCAGGTCGTTGGAGCCGATTGAAAAACCATCGAAGTACGCCAGGAATTCGTCAGCCAGGATGGCGTTCGAAGGTACCTCGCACATCATGATGAGGCGCAGGCCGTTCTGACCGCGGGCCAGGCCGTTCTTTGCCAGCAGGTTGACCACCTTCTCCGCCTGGCCAAGCGTACGCACGAACGGCACCATGATCTCCACATTGACCAGGCCCATGTCGTGCCGCACCCGCTTCAATGCCTCGCACTCCATTTCAAACGATTCAGCAAAGTCGGCCGCCAGGTAGCGCGCTGCGCCGCGGAAACCCAGCATCGGATTTTCTTCGTCCGGCTCGTAGCGGGAGCCACCGATCAGCTTCTTGTACTCGTTGGACTTGAAATCGGACATCCGGACAATCACCGGCTTGGGCCAGAACGCCGCCGCAATGGTGGCAATGCCTTCGGCCAGCTTGTCGACATAGAACGCCCGTGGCGAAGCATGGCCACGCGCGACCGACTCGATCGCCTTTTTCAGGTCGGCGTCGATATTCGGGTATTCGAGGATTGCCTTGGGATGCACGCCGATGTTGTTGTTGATCACGAACTCCAGCCGGGCCAGGCCCACGCCATGGTTGGGGATCGACTGGAATTCGAATGCCAGTTGCGGGTTGCCGATGTTCATCGTGATCTTCAGCGGCAATTCGGGCATCTCGCCACGGGTGACCTCGGTAATTTCCGTTTCCAGCAGGCCATCGTAGATCCGGCCCTCGTCGCCCTCGGCGCAGGAAACAGTGACCAAGGTGCCATCCTTGAGTACTTCAGTCGCATCGCCGCAGCCGACCACGGCGGGGACGCCGAGTTCGCGCGCAATGATCGCGGCATGGCAAGTGCGGCCGCCGCGGTTGGTCACGATTGCTGCCGCCCGCTTCATCACCGGCTCCCAGTTGGGATCGGTCATGTCGGCCACCAGCACGTCGCCAGGTTGCACCCGCTCCATCTCGCTCGGATCATGGATCACCCGCACCGGCCCGGCGCCGATCTTCTGGCCGATTGCACGGCCGTGGGCCAGCACCGAACCGGTGCTCTTGAGCTTGAAGCGCTGTTGCGAGTCGCCCGCCTTGTGTTGCGACTTCACGGTTTCCGGCCGGGCTTGCAAGATGTACAACTTGCCGTCCTGGCCATCGCGGCCCCATTCGATATCCATCGGGCGGCCATAATGCTTCTCGATGATCACCGCGTACTGGGCAAGCTCGATCACTTCGGCATCGGTCAGCGAATACCGGTTGCGCTGCTCGATGGGCACATCAACGGTGCGCACCGATTTCCCGGCCCGGAGTTCACCGGTGAATTCCATCTTGATCAGCTTGGAGCCGATGTTGCGGCGAATGATCGGCATCTTGCCCAGCGCCAGCATGGGCTTGTGGACATAGAACTCGTCCGGGTTGACCGCGCCCTGCACCACGGTTTCGCCCAGGCCATAGCTGGAAGTAATGAAAACCACGTCCTCGAAACCGGATTCGGTGTCGATGGTGAACAGCACGCCAGCTGCGCCCAGGTCGGAACGGACCATGCGCTGGACGCCCGCCGACAGCGCCACTTCCGCGTGGGTATAGCCCTTGTGAACCCGATACGAGATCGCGCGGTCGTTATACAAGGAGGCGAACACATGCTTGATCGCTTCCAGGATGTTGTCGATGCCCACTACATTCAGGAATGTCTCCTGCTGTCCGGCAAACGAGGCATCGGGCATGTCTTCTGCCGTTGCCGAAGACCGCACAGCGAATGAGACTTCACTTTTAGAATCATCTACAAGCTTATGATAAAAAACAGATATTTCCGAAAGCAAGCGTGGCGGAAATGGCGTCTCGACGATCCATTTCCGGATCTCGGCGCCAGCTTGGGCCAGCGCGCGCACATCGTCGATGTTGAGCGTCGCAAGCCGTGCTTCGATCCGCTTGGCAAGACTCTGGCCATCGCCCTGCTCCAGGAAATCGCGGAAAGCCTGCGCCGTCGTGGCAAAGCCGCCCGGAACACGCACACCGGCGTGTTCGAGCTGGCTGATCATTTCACCGAGCGATGCGTTCTTGCCACCGACCGATTCGACATCGGTCATGCGTAACTGGTCGAACGCGGCGACGTAAACCGCCTCGGGGGTACTCCCCATGGTTGATGCATTGGACATGACTACCTCTGTTTTGATGATGAGAAATCTGTCGGCCCACTCCGGTGGCGCGCGCAATCCGTTCGGTCGCTTGCTTGTTCTTATTCTTGCTAAGATGCGCTGGGCTGCTCACTGGGGGCCATTCCTGTGTTTTTTGTCGCGGCCGGGGACTTTCCAGTCATTGTTCACCGGCGCCTGCACAGCCCGACATTTTACAGCCTGCAAAAAGTTTTGCCGGAAGTTCTGACAAGACCGGTTCGTCGATCACCCATTTCAAGAGGCAAAAATGCCAGTTTCACAATCCTCCGCATCCACGCCTTCTGCGCGCACCGTGTTTTTCGTATCGGACGGCACCGGCATCACTGCCGAGACCTTCGGGCATTCGGTGCTGACCCAGTTTGAACTGCGCTTTCGACAGATCCGCCTGCCCTTCATCGATACGATGGAAAAGGCGCATGACGCAGTGCGGAAAATCAATGAAACGTTCGACAACGACGGCCGCCGCCCGATCGTTTTCTCTACGCTGGTCAAGGCCGACCTGTCGATGGTGGTGCGGCAGTCCAAGGGCATGCACATGGACCTGATCCAGACTTTCGTGGAGCCGCTGGAACAGGAGTTGGGCGTCAAGTCGTCCCACACGATCGGCCGCAGCCACAACATTGCCGACTCCGCCGAATACAAGAGCCGGATCGAGGCGATCAATTTCTCGCTGGCGCATGACGACGGGCAATCGCACAAGAACCTGGCCGACGCCGACGTCATCCTGGTTGGGGTATCGCGCTCTGGCAAGACCCCGACCAGCCTGTACCTGGCCATGCAATACGGAATCAAGGCCGCCAACTACCCGCTGATCCCGGAAGATTTTGAGCGCGGCCGGCTACCCGGCGGCCTGATTCCGCACAAGGGCAAGATCTTCGGATTGTCGATCGCGCCAGACCGGCTGGCCGAAGTGCGCAACGAACGGCGTCCCGGCAGCAAGTATGCTTCGCCCGAAAATTGCCGCTATGAGGTCAATGAAGCCGAAAAGATGATGCGGCGCGAGGGCATACGCTGGATGTCGTCGACGGTAAAGTCCATCGAAGAGATTGCAGCCACGGTCCTGCAGGAGATCAAGCACGACAATCATGTCTATTGATGGACAGGGCAAGGCCCAAGCGTAAGCGGGAACCTTCGTCACGCATCAGCGTCTTCAGTGATGGGAGGGGTCTGCACAGGCCAGACAGACATCATGCTGATCGAGATTATCCTGTGGGCGGCGCTGGTATTTTTCCTTTGGACGCTGCGCGACAACCTGGGCAGCCTGGAGACCGAATTGCAGGATGCCCAGGCCATGAAATCGCGCGAAATCGCAGCACGTGCGCTATCCCAGCGCTTTGTGCGGCCGGAATTGGTAGACGAGCCGATCGGACGCTACCGGGATTCCACCATTCACGCCCGGATAGGCGTCGGCGGCAAGCAATACCGGTTTGATTACGTCTGCCCGCCCGATGGCTGCCCGCCATTGCGTCCGGATCAGTGTTGTGTGGCGCCGGGTATCGTCTATGTGCGGCATGACACTGCGCCCGATGCGGCGCAGAATATTCGCACGTAGTTGCATTCATCAGATAAATCCAGACGAAAAAAAGCCCGCTCTTAAGCGGGCTTTCTCATCCAGATCATATCGACTGCCCGGACCAACCCTTGCTATCTGCGAGGTGTTGCTCTGCTCCGGCGACCGCAACCCATGCTATCTGCATGGTGTCTTGGCGCGGATCGGGCTTACTTCATGTGCCAGCAGGCGCAGGCGCCTGCCGCTGTATTGGATGAATCGTACTAAGCAGTTACCTGCTTATTTGTTGATTACTCAACAGGGCGAATGTTGACAGCTTTTTCGCCTTTAGGGCCGGTTGCGCGTTCGAAAGACACGCGCTGGTTCTCAGCCAGGCTCTTGAAGCCGGTCGACTGGATGTCCTGGAAGTGGGCAAACAGATCGCCGCCGCCGTTATCCGGGGTGATGAAGCCGAAGCCTTTGGAATCGTTGAACCATTTAACTACGCCGGTTTGTGAACTCATGCTATTTCCTTTTGTGGGGTGGCTTGCGCCGGGACGCACCGTAATACCAAGAGATGTAACCGAAGGGAGTCAAACGGGAGTTGCTCTTGTAAGAACAACACAGGAAAGAGACCAGCGAGGGGTACGACTTGATGCGAGTGCAGGACGAAATATACATGGAATGACCGGAACAACCAAGTTATTTGTGAAAAAACCGGTCAAGAAGTGTTTGCAACCGGAAATTGAGCAGAATTCCGCGGAACCGAAAGCTTATTTGGTTACGGCCCGCAATTGCCGGCCAGCCGCAGCACCTGCCGCAATTGATTCCGCCGCCGGCAGGCGGACACTCATTTCCCGATCAGGGAGTCGCCGCCGCCAAGCAGACTGTCGCCACCGGCCGCCGTCGTGTCGCTCTGGCTCATGCGCATGGCCGAGCGGTCTCCGACCATGCCGCTAGCGGCGCTTGCTGCGCCAGGGCGCTGGTAACTGCGTACCGCATTGGTCAGTGCGCTGCTGCCGGCCTGACTGCCAGCGGCAGGCCCCGGGTATTGCGCACGCTCTCCCCGCACTTGTTCATCGGTATAGGGCGCCTGTTGCGGATCGGCCCGCGTCCAGCCCTGTGAGCGCCAGTGCGCCGCCCGCTCCTCGATGTCGATCGGGTGGAACTGCGCGATCAGGTCGCGCGCTTGCCGCAACTGCTGCTCGTCGTCTGTTTCCACCGTGACCAGGAAGCTGCCGCGGCGCAGGGCTTCCGTATAGATGTGGACATGCTCGTGATCCGCATCGGTACCGAACAGGCTGCGGAAAAATTCACCGATGCTCCAGCCGCCGGGCGATGCATGCCGCGCACGCTCATCCGTGGCAGCGTGCCGTGCGGCCCACGATTCTTCCTTTGGGGTAATTTGCACAGCCCAATCACGGAATCCCGCCGCCAGCACGGCATCGGCCGCACCGCGGGCATGGCCATAATCGTCAAACACGCCAATGACTGCGTTCTCCATTTTGTCTCTCCTGATCGCCCGGCAATGGGTCTTCCCATCAGTGGACAACAAGGAGCGATGGCGAGTTCGGCCTGTGCAATCAGGCGGTGCGACTTGATCAAGCCGTCAGCGCCGCCATGGCAAGGCCCGGAACATGGCCGGTGGCATTGCCATGGCTTCGCATGGCGCTGCGCCCTAAGCTTTGGCGCGGTTTCTTTCGAGCCAGAGATCGACGATCCGGACTGTCTCGTCAACCTCTGCCGAGCGCATGCCCTTTTGCGCCGCAACGCATTGGACCAACCGATCAACCCGCTCGATATTGCGCGCGCCGGCAGCCAGCGCCCGGGCCGCTGACGACGGGCTGGCCAGTCCGGTGGCGGCGTTCGCGTACTTTTCGAACGGCACCATGTCCGCGGTTGCGGCCCCCACTGCTTCACAGACCTGGCCGACCCACTCGTATACCCGGCGCGAAGCGGCGAGATCGCTGTGGACCGCATCCCGGATCGGCCGCACGCTATCGGCCTGCACGCACCGGTAATTCCCGGCCAGCAGCATGCTCCATTTCGCCAGCGGCACGAATACCGACTCGAACACCTTCAGCTTGACCGGCAGCTCGACCGGACCGGACGCCGTGTCCAGCCGAGCGGCGGCGATATCGTCCTCCAGTTGCCGCAAAAGCGCCGTATGGGCATCCGACGGGAAGCGCGCTGCCTTGAAGTTTGTCGGCAGCCGTACCTGCAATACATTGACGTCCTCCTCGGGCGGACGGAATGCCTGCGGATCGGGGCTGCACAAGGTCATCAGGTCCGGATCGAATGCGTCCCAGAGACCGGGATCGGTGTACGCCATGCGGCACTTGTCGACGTCCACGCCGGGCAAGCGGCGCAGGTAGGTCAAGGGCGGCATGTTCATGATCGACATGCATGGCACGCGCGACGCAGCCACGCGCTGCATCAGTTCGCGCACACTAGGCGCACCGTATTGCGGCTCCTGCATGGCCAGCGCGACCAGGTCGAAGCTGGCCGGATCGACCTGCGCCGGCCCGGCAGCGGACAGGCTGCCAGCCAGGGTACGGGAGTCGATCTCGACCAATTCTTCCCGCCCCTTCACCGGCATGCGTACGCGTATGCCCTGGGCATTGATCAAGTCGGCTTCGGCCGGCAGGCAAACCAGCGTGACGGTATGGCCAGCCATCAGCAACTTGGCACCGAGCAGCGAGCCATACGACGCGCCGAGGATAAGGATTTTACGGGTTTGCATGCGGGTCTCCTGGTTAGTCAGGCGCCTGGTATTGACGCCCGGACCGCTTTTTGATGATGCGATCGTCTGTTTTTCTGCGTCAGCGATGCTGACACGGATTTTCGAATCCTCGGATTCTCGCACCAATTCCGCATTCCGAAAACATCTTGCACGCTGCGAAATCTTCAAGTCGCCCGCAGCGCGACTGCGGCCCAGGGCCGTGGCTCGCCTCGTCGCCAGCATCCTGGCGACCGAACGGGCTTAGTTGATCACTCCGCAGACGATCCGGGCGCCGCCGCCACCCAGGGGCGCCGGATGATCCGCATGGTTGTCGCCGCCAGCATGGATCATCAGTGAGCGGCCCTTGATATCTGCCATTTTCAGTCGCGGGGCAAGCACCGGCTGGCTGCCATTGCCGGCGGCATCGATGATCAGCGGTGGCAGGTCGCCCAGATGACCGTCGCCCCAGGGCGTACCGTGCTTCTTGCTGCCTGCCGGGTCGTAATGACCACCTGCCGAGAGTGCCGGCACAGCCTTGCCATTCTGCTCCCTGGGCAGGCAACTTGGGTTCTCATGGAGGTGAAACCCGTGAACGCCCGGTGCAAGACCATTCACAGACGGCGTGAACACCAGGCCGTACCGGCTTTCCGTGACGGTGACCGTACCCACCGCTTTACCCGGGCCGGCGTCGCTGGCCTCGGCCATTGGAATACTCACGCTGGCAATCGCTGCGCAGGGCAGGCACAGCGCGAAAATCAGTGCCGATCGATGCAATCTGCTTGTCATGGCTATCTCCTGTTGTATGCCAGTCCTGTTTTACACCAAATTCACAAGCCCATCTGCGCGAGCAACACCCGGTAGGCGTCGCTGGTGATCGCCGGATCGAACGCCGGCAAGGCGCCACGCCGGGCGCCGATCCTGTCGCAGCCGAAGGTATCGAAAAGCCCGTCATTGCCCTCCACGACAATCAGGCTCTGGCCGCTCTTTTGCGCCAGCGACACACTGCGAATCTGCTCAAACGGAATTTTCCTGCTTACCCTGAATGAACCGAATCGCAAGTCATAAGCGCCCCATTGCACGGCATGATCCATCAACAGCAGTTGGCCACCGACCTTGACCGGCGCGGACGAAGAAAGGGAAAAGCCGGCGCTGCCAGGCAGCCAGGTGCAGGCATCGAAAGAACGGGCGGTGCCGCGCTGGAGGTCCGCCACCACCTCGGCAATCGGCACACCAGGCACCGACGGCATGCCCACGCTGGTGCAGGCGCACAGCAGCGCCGGCAGGCAGACATAAGTGGAGACACAGGCGGCGAGTCGGCAATGCATGGCGGGGTTCTGATGGCGAGAAGGGGCAACAGAGCAAGGCCACGTCATCTTAGGCGTCGAAATTGATTGCCCTTTGCGCTGGCGCAAGCAGCGCGGGACGATCGGCGCGGGTTATGCTGTCATCGACCAATCGAACAGGGGTTCCGATGCCGCGCACACACATTGTTGCCCCTGGCAAAGCCGTTTCATGCGGCACGCTGGTGCGCAGCGCACGCGGCGAGCTGCTGCTGGGGCACGCAACCAATACGGATCATTGGGACATACCGAAGGGCTTGCAGGAGGCCGGGGAATCAGCCCTGCGCGCCACACAGCGGGAATTATTCGAGGAAACGGGCCTGGTCTTCGCGGACAGCGAGTTCCAGGATCTTGGCTTGTTCGTATACCGGCAGGACAAGATGCTGCACCTGTTCAAGGTACAAGCCACGCCATCGCTGGACAGCCTCGATACGCTGCACTGCACCAGCTTTTTCCCGCACCACCGCACCGGCAAGCCGACACCCGAGATGGACCGGTATTGCTGGGCGAGACGGGAACAGGTCAGTCAATTGTGCGCACCACGCATGGCGGCGCAAATCCTGGCGCTGGACTGGTAGCACCCGCCAGGCTGCCGATGGGCAGCGTGACGGAGCCAGCGTCAGTGGATCACGCCGTCAGTGCAATTCACGGTATTTCATCATGTCGATCGGCGCGCCCGGCGCATCGCCGACGGATGAAATGGTGCGCACATACTCAGCCAGCCGCGGATCGGCAATGAAGCTTGCCGCCGAGCTTGCCGCCAGCAGCGCTTCCGGCGATTGCGACCGGGCGATCGCAAAGCCCTGGACATAATCGACGCCGATGTCAACCAGGGTACGCACGGTGGCATGGTCTTCGGCCCATTCGGCGATGGTTTTCATGCCCAGGTTCATGGCCAGCGAAACGATGGCTTCCACGATGGCCACATTGGCCGGGTGCCGGTTCATGTTCACGATGAAGCTGCCATCGATTTTCAGCACATCGGCCGGCAGGTCCTTCAGGTAGGAGAACGAGGTATAGCCGGCGCCGAAATCATCCAGCGCCACGCGCGCACCCTGCCCGCGCACCTTGTCGATGAAGCGCCGCGTATTTTCCAGGTCGCGCAGCGCGACACTTTCGGTGATCTCGATACACAGGCGCGAGGCAACCGCCGGATGCCGCTGCAGCATGGCCGCCGCATCCTGGGCAAAACGCTCGTCGTTGAGCGAAGCGCCGGACAGGTTCATGCAGACGAACTGGGTATTTGGCAGGCGAGAACCATTCTCGGTCAGCCAGTCGAGCAGCGTCTGCAGCACCCAGCGATCGACCACGCCAGTGCGCCCGCTGTGCTCGGCCGCATTGATCACCCTTGACGCCGGTATCACGCTGCCGTCGGGGTCACGCATCCGCAACAACACCTCAAAGTTGAGCGAGTCGAGCGGCGCCTTGAGCGACATGATCGGCTGCATTTCGAGGAACAAGCCTTCCGGCGCCATGCCGGTCGACAGGCGCTCCACCAATTTGCGTTCGACCTGGCGTTCGTGCAGCGCCGATGCATTCTTCTCCAGCACCACCAGTCCACTGTGATTGCCTGACTTGGCTTCGTGGCAGGCGCGGTCCGCGGTCGACAGCGCATCGCGGATCTCGGCTTCCCGCTCCAGCTCCAGCAATCCGATCGAACCGCGCACCTGGAAGGCCTTGTCACCGATCTGGTAGGGCTCGCTGCCCAGTCTTTCCACGATACCGCGGCAAATCCAGGTCGCCAGCGAAATCGACGTGTCCGGCAGCACGATCACGAACTGGTCAGCGCCGACGCGGCCGATATGATGGTTACCGCTCAACATGCTGTTCACACGCGCGGTCACCTGGCGCAGCACTTCGTCGCCGGCGGTGTGGCCGTACAGGTCATTGATCAGTTTGAAGCGGTCCAGGTCGAGATAAGCCAGGGCGACCGGGTGACGATCAGACGATTCCGCGATTGCCTGTTCCAGCGCCTTTTCAATACCGTGGCGATTCAATACTTTGGTCAGGCGGTCATTGCTGGCAATGAACCTGAGTTCGGCATTTGCCCGCTCCTGTTGTGTAATGTCTTGCAAGGAGCCTTCGATCTTGCCGCGCGCCAGCGTCGCCTTGACATGGAAGCGGCGCAGCTCCCCGGCCTCTCCGGTCGGGCCGTCGAGATCGAGTTCGCCGTCCTTTTTCTGGTGCACCATATCGTGCAGTGCGATCCAGCCGGCCGGCCCGAAATGCTGGCGCCAGTTGCTGCCGGCATTGGTCCGCTCGCCAAGCATGTCGAGAATGGCCGGATTGACGCTGACGAAATTGCCATTCAGGTCCAATGTAAACAGGCCGATCGGAATGGCCTCATAGGTGTGCGCCAGTTCCGCCTGCATCTCCTCGCGCCGGCGTTGCTCCTGCCGCACCTGCTCGGCAATCGCCAGCGCCGCCAGCAGGCTCGATGCAAGCGCCGCGGTCACGCTATTGAGTGCCATCAGCAAGCCCTTCAAGCCGAGCGCAGCCGACAGCACTTCGTACAAGCTGGCAAACAAGGCCACCCCGATGGACGCGCTATACCACCACGCCACCGGCGACGGCCGGAACTTCAGGATACGGACCAGGAAAAATACCAGCACCGTACTGCTAAGGCCAGTGGAAATCCAGATCAGCGGCAGGAAATCCGGGTACGGCAGAATCACCGACAGCGCCAGCAAGGGAATGCAGGTCAGCTGTGCAAAGCGCAACAAGGGCCGGTATCCGACCTGTTCCAGATCATCCCGGAACAAGCTCGAAAACAGCGTCACGGTCAGCATATAGTACAAGGCCACCGTCAACAGCCGCATCTGCGGCAACCATTCGCTCGGTATGGCACGTCCGAGCCATTGCATGTCCCAACCGGCCGACAGCGCTCCCATGCGCAAATTGACGATCAGCCAGGCGGCGAACAACACATAGCTGCCCTTTTTCAGGACGATCGCGGTGACCAGGACGAATGCGGCCAGCAACAGGATGCCGCCGTCGAGCAAGCCGGCATTGCGATGAAACTCCTGGGAAGACTGGACGAAATCCGGCTGACTCCATTGCAGCACGGACTGTCGCGCCGGGCCAACAAAACTGGCGCGGCACAGGAAGTGGCTAGCGCCTGCCTCCGAATAGAGGGCAAAGCCGGCCTTGCCCTTCACCACGGCGCCGGCAGTACCGAACTCGACCGCCTCGCCGAGCTTGGCCAGGTTGTCGCCGTCCCAGCAGGTGATCGTGCGCGCATGGCGCGACGTAAATTCAAACACTGCCGGTTCTGCGCCGTCGTGATTGGCGAAGGAGAACCAGAATGGACGCTCGGACAACTTGGTATTGAAGTTGGCCGACGGCGCCTCGGATTCGAGCAGCTTTCGCGCCTCCCCGGGCGTCAGATTGTCGGCGGAAACGACACGCACCGGCAACATGGTCGAGCCGGACGACGCGTAATAGGCGTCCCAGGCAACCAGCGCCCATAGCGACAACAATCCGATCAGGATCGGCAATAGCCATGTCGACGCCCAGAGCAAAAGACGCTCATGGCGTGTGACGATCCGTTCGTTCACAGCGCGGTAAAAGTTTAAGAAAGCATGCCTCATTGGATCGACGTCCGGTGCAAGGACGAAGTTATCGATTCCAAAGAGTAACCCAAAACCGCGCGTTCTCCTCTCAGATTGTTAGTTTTCCTATGCTGATTCGTTCGCTCATCGAATTATTGAAGCATCAGTTCCTCGACGCCTTCTTCCCGGCGCACTGCAGGTGCGGCGATCGTGTGGTGAAAGTCCTGGCGGGCTGGAACGGTGACATCGATATCCGGATGGTTGGTCATGAACACGAAATCAAACAGTGAATGTCCCGCCTCTTCCCAGCGCTGGCGCGCGGTACCCACTTCAAACGACATGATCCGGTGCGGCATATTGCCGGCATGCGCCAGCGGGATGTAGCCCATTTCAGGGTAGACGTCGGCGAACAGCAGGCGATCGTACATGCGATCGATCGGGGAGCGGCCGGCAATCACCATCCATTCGATGTTCTGCTGCTGGCAATACATGAAGAATGCCTTGAACAAGGCTGTCTTTACCATGCGTCCGACGCGGTCGGCCGTGACACCCAGGCGGGTCGCTTCAGCCAGCGACGAGTTGGCCAGGTCTTCCGGCAGGCTGACGGATCGCTCCAGCGTCAGCGGGCGATAGGCATTGGTCTGGACGCGCATGGTGCCCAGCGGCGATCCATCGAGCCGGGATTCCGCCAGCATCACGACCACGCCATTTTCGTGGTCCATGGCTTCTGGCTCGGACAGCGATTCGGCCAGTCCCGGCACGTGGCGCATGTAGGCGGAATGGCGAATGCGCACCGCCTTGAGCAGGTCCGACTCGGAATGCACCGCACGGATGGTGAATGGCAGGCGTTCAACCGTCAGCGATGGCTCGCTGGACTGTGCTGGCAGGAAGGAAGCGGCGAAGGAAGATGCGTTGGCAAAAGATGACATGAAAGGCTCCTGAGGGTGGGTTGAGCAAGATTTCGGGTCAGCAACAGCCAACCGCTATCCAAATCTTGCTCCACGACAACGGAGCTTGGTATGTGTAATTGGCAAGAAGGTAAAATTCTGTGCGGTTACCGCACAGAATTTGCATGAAGCTGCCGATAGACTGGTTTTTTATGCTCTTTTTGTGTAATCAAGCAACGCGGCCATCGCGTTCCGGGTATCCGACAATACGATCAACAGGACTTGGCAATTACCGGCCCTTGACCTTGTAAAGCGGATCGACCCGACCCAACACGAGCCTGGGCCGGTTCGGTTCCGGCGCGCTCAACGGACGGGTTTCCTGCATGGTCTGCAGCGAGCGCAGCGCCAGTTCCTGGTATTGACGCGTGCCCTCGACTTTCCAGGCCAATTCCTCGTCGGTGACTTGCCGCAGCACGCGGGCCGGCGCCCCCACCACCAGGCTGCGCGGCGGGATCACCATCCCCGCCTTGACGAAGGCCATCGCGGCCACGATGCAATCGGCGCCGATCATTGCGCCGTCCATTACGACGGTATTCATCCCGACCAGGCTATTGCGTCCAATGTGGCAACCGTGCAACACCGCACCGTGACCGATATGGCCCTCCTCCTCCACCACGGTGTCCGAATCCGGAAAACCGTGCATCACGCAGGTGTCCTGGACATTGGCCCCCTCTTTCAGCACCAGCCGGCCGAAATCGCCGCGCAAGCTGGCCGCCGGTCCCACATAGCAGCGCGGACCAACGATCACGTCGCCGATCAGGATGGCAGTCGGATGAACGAAGGCGCTCGGATCGACAACCGGCGTGATGCCATTGATGGCATAGACTTTCAGCATGGATTGTTCCGAAAAGGGCAAAGTGGAGCAGTGTAGCGCGGCCCGCTGCGCCAGCGCAGGGCCGGTGCGCAATGGCGCGCAATGCCGGATGCTGCACACCGGCATACAATCATGCGCTGCCGCCGCTTGCGCGCAGGGTCCGAGCATTTTGCCACCCTGCCCTGGCCATTTTCCCGACATGACAAGACAAGGAGAGAACATGCAACCGACACCAAACAAGCCAGTCGATGGTCCACGCTCGCGCTGGATCGACATCGACGCCGCAAACGCGCCGGGATTCAAAGGCTATCTGTCGCTGCCGCCGACCGGCACCGGACCTGGCCTTGTGATCATCCAGGAAATCTGGGGCGTCAACAGCCACATCCGCGCCGTTGCCGACCAGTACGCGCAAGACGGCTACGTGGTGCTGGCGCCCGACATGTTCTGGCGCATGAAGCCCGGTGTCGACCTGGATTACACCGAAAACGACACCAAACAAGCCTTCACCCACATGCAGAATCTCGACTTCGCCAAGGCGGTGGAAGACCTGTCCCG
>NZ_JAUSNH010000128.1 GCF_030645335.1 Lacisediminimonas sp.
CGGCTTTCACTTGCTGGACCGCATCTACGGCACCCGCATCAACCTGCACGCCCATGATCCCGTCGCCGCATTGCACGTGATGGAGGACGCCAGCGAATCGGTGCGCGGCCCGCTGGAAACCTGTCCGGGGTGTCGCATCACTTTCGCGGTGCCGGCAGCGATTGCCGCGGCGCGCGCTGGCGAACTCGACCTCGCCGAGCGGCACGAGGCGCAGTGTGCCTACCTGGCCAATGTCGTGATGCGACTGCCTGCCTGGTATGCGGCGCATGACGAGGTCCTGGGGCACATCGCCGCAAACCGGAGTCAAGGCAAAGATGACGCTATCGCACACTTCGCTGCTGCCGCCGCGCGCTACCGTCAAGCCGGACATCGGCTGGATGCAGCGCGGTGTGACGCACTGGCGCGGCGTCCACGGACGCCAGCAATTGGCGGCCCGAAGTAGTCACACGACCCCACTAGCGACGGCGTGGCACGGCGCAAGTCGACACCTAAAAAATCAGCGACTTACGCATGGCCGGAGTCTTATCGTCTTCTCTCTATCGCCAACAACGGCACATTTCGGTGGTCTTTTCGCGATGTCCAGTTGACGTTGAAATTTCGTCGTATACTGATTTAGCGCGACAAAAACGTCTATTTTGTTATACTATATCGGTATGTCAAAGAACACCCGCGCCCTCCTAAGGCTCCCTCCTGCCACTCTCGGCGCGATCGAAAAACTCGGCGCGGACCTGGCAGTTGCCCGCTTGCGCCGCAAGGAGTCATTGCGATCTTGGGCCCAGCGCCTGGGAGTCACCGTTTCGACCCTCCAGCGTCTGGAAGCCGGGGATCCGTCCGTAGGAATCGGTATCGTCGCCACCGCACTATGGCTGATCAGGCGCGATGGCGAATTGGGCAGTCTCGCGGCTCCCGAACACGACCAGGGTGCCCTGGAGTTGGATGTCAGGCAGGCCGTTGAGCTCGGCCGGTCACGCGCTCAGTCCTCCGCTGAGGCCCGTTTGCGGTCGTCTACAGACTTCAACAGAACTAAGGGCGGATAAGCATGCGGCTGGAGGACTTGTATCTTTGGTATGTCGGCGATCCCGCCACACCCCGTTACGTTGGCAATCTTAAGCTTGTATCGGCAGGCAAAGGTGTCTCGTTGCAATACGGTGAAGAGTGGCTCAAAAGCGGCTTCCCGTTAAGCGAAGACCTCCGGCTCATTCCCATCGAATTTCTGCCTCCTGGGCGTTTGGCGACAGATGCGCCGCGTGCCGTAGGGGCGGTTGATGATGCCCGCCCAGACCGGTGGGGGGAGAAGGTCATCCGATGCGTGGACAAGCCCAGAAGGTTGTCCCTGATGGAGTACCTGTACTATGCAGGAGACGACCGATTCGGTGCGCTCAGCGTTTCCACATCACCAAACGCCTATATTCCCAGAGACAGGAATCCACTTCCACGGCTCGCAGATGCTCAGCAGCTCAGTGAGGTGGCCGCGAAGATCGAAGCTTCCGAGCCAATCAATGCCGTTGAGGCCAGAATCATTGCGGGGGGCGGCAGCCCACTCGGGGGAGCCAAACCCAAGGCGCTAATTGAAATTAGCAAAGAGCAATGGGTCATCAAGTTCTTCAATAACGAGCCTGTGGACTCGCCCCTCATCGAACATGCAACGATGACGCTCGCCAAGCAAGCCGGGATTACAGTGGCGGAAACCCAGCTAATTCGCCTTGGCGGCGGAGTCAATGCCATCGCCATTCGCCGCTTTGACCGCGAGGGAGACAAGCGCATTCACAGCATCTCAGCGGGAACAGCGATCCGAGCGGCGACCGCGTCCGGGGCGGAACCGGAGATGGGGTATCCAGAGTTGGCAAGGGTCTTCCGTCGCCTCGGTATCACACAAGGCGGAGCAAATCAAAATGACGCCCGTGAGCTTTTTCGACGGATGGTCTTCAATATCCTTGTCGACAATACGGACGACCACGAAAAGAATCACTCGCTTATGGTCGTAAACCCGTTCGACGGTAAGATGAGACTAGCGCCGGCGTACGATGTGCTGCCGAAAAATTCTGGACAGGGTTACCAGGAGTTCATTTGCGGTTCTGAAGGTAGGGAGTCGACGCTTACGAATGCAATGTCGCAGTGCACGGCATTTGACCTGACGCCCTCAGAGGCGGCGGCTGAGGTTGCGAAAATCATCGATGTCGTGAACACCTGGAAGGAGCATTTAACTGACGTCGGCGTAACGGACAGTGATATCGCAAACTTGGCCGAGCGACTAGACGGCGAAGAACTTCTAAGCCAGCGCAAGAACTTTGATCCATCGGATTATCAATCTTCACGAGGCGGGCGAACTAAAAAACGCAGCCCGTTTGGTCGCGGCTTGTAGCAAAAACCCCGCTTTGCCCTAGCTAGCAACGATTTGTTTCCGGGGCGCGTATACTGTTGCTCGTCCAGCCGGGTGCGCCCATATGGATCCAAGGCAGTTTGCAATCCCGACTCCGCAACTATTCTGTGACTCCTCGTTTGAACTCTACTGCAGAAAATGACGTCCCCTTCCGGAACGTAGCCCCGTTCTTCCTGAGCTCGTTTGTCTGGAATCTCGTCCTCGGCATGAGCTTCCTGCTGGTACCGCTGTACGCCACTTTTCTCGGCTTGTCGGGCGCCCAGGTCGGCACCATCATTTCGCTGCCTGTGGTGCTTCACATCGCCATTAGCCTGACTGGCGGCGCACTGGCCGACCGACTTGGCGGCAAGAACCTGTCATCCGTCTCCTGCGCGTTCACAGTCCTGTCTGCGTTGATGTTCCTGGTTGCCGGCAATTTCGCCATGCTGCTGGTGGCGCAATTCCTGATGGTCACTGCGCGCTCCACCTTCTGGATCGCAAACCTCTCGCTGGCGACCCAATTGCCCGGCAATCCGGCGCGGCAGATGGGTCGCTTTACCGTCGCCACCAATGCCGGGCAAATTGTGGGCAGTGTTTTTGCCGGCCTTGCCATCAAGTTCGCCGACTTTGACTTCGGATTCTGGGCGATGGCGGCCGCCGGGCTTGCTGCGCTGCTGCTGAATCAGATGATCCGGTTCGGCTCCTCAGCCCGCAAGCGTACCCACTCGGCGTACGCTGTTTATCGTCAGTTGCTGGCCAAGCGGCCAATCATCTTCAGCATGGTGTGCGCCTATGTGTTTGCGCTGCCTGTCGCGCTGTCCTTGTCGTTTTACCCGATCCTTTTCGATTTCCAGCAGATCGACTCCAGCATCAGCGGATTGCTGATTTCGACGCGCGGCATCGGCTCCATCGTGGCCGGTTTCTTTGTCTGGCGATTGGTCAAACGGGTGCCGATGGTGACGCCGCCGCTGGGCGCCTCGATCGCGATCGGCACTTCCGTGCTGCTGACGGCGGCCATGTCGCAGTCGCTGCCGATCGGCATTTTCATGTTCACGCTGGGCGTCGGTTCTGCGATCCTGAATGTCTATACCCACATGGTCATTCGCAGCGCGACGACGGACGACATACGGGGTTCGGCATTGGCCTTATTCAATGTCGGGTTCGGGATATCGCTGCTGACCACGCCAGCCTTGATGGGAATCATGAGCGATTGGATTGGCGTTGATAAGGCGTTCTATATCATGGGCGCCTTCACGGTGCTGGTCGCACTGTTGATGGTTCCGATACAGCGGTGGGCGTTTGCAGCGCCGGGTGCAGCGCAGCAGTAAATCGCAGGCTGCATACTGGTTTCGCCCCGTTTTGCCTGGCGTCCGCAGGGCATTGCCCGCAGACCTATGCGCTACACTACCCCCATCCAGAAAACGTCGCCATCCTCAATGGAACCACAAAAAAAAAGACGTCCCGGCCCGCAGCGCGTCACCTTGAAAGCGGTTGCCGAAGCGGCAAGCGTTTCGCCCATTACCGTCTCCAATGTCGTCAATGGCCGCTTCCGCTCGATGAGCGAAGACACGCGCGCGCGCGTTGAAGCGGCAATTGCCCGGCTCAATTACCGGGTGAACCTGGCCGCACGCAGCCTCAAGCATTCCCAGCATTACACCGTGGCCCTGATTGTGGTAGACCAGCGGCCTGCATTCCTTGCGCATCCCGCCCACCACCAGGTGGCGGCGGGCCTGTGCAACTACCTGAACGCGAATGGCTATGCGGCCGTGATCGAAGGCGTGTCGCCAGAGCGGGTGGAGGACGTCAGCTTCCTTGACCGGGTGTCGGCCGACGCGCTGTGCCTGATTGCGTCCGGCTCGCTCGCCGATCGCCGGGCCATGCTGGAACGGCTGCAGGCCACCGGTCAGCCGCTGGTCGTGATCCATGAGCCGCCCATGGGTTCCTCCGCCCGCACATGTCATGTGCGCAGCGACGATTGCACCGGCGGCAAGCTGCTGGCCAAGCACATGCTGGCGCGGGGCGCGCGCCAGGCCTTGCTGTTGCTGCCACGGCGTGACTGGGCCTCGATGGATGAGCGGGAAAAGGGCGTCAAATCGGTATTCCGACGCGTCAAGGGCGCCAGCTTGCAGACGGTACGGGTGGAGGGCTTGTCGGTCGAAGAAGTGGGCAATGCCTTGCATGAGGTGCTCAGTCGTGGCGTGATGCCCGACGCGGTGCTGGCGGGGAACGACTTGCTGGCGGCGGCTGCACAAAAGTATTTCACGCAACGGGGTTACAAAGTCCCCGATCAGGTCCGCATTGGCGGCTTCGGCGGTTATGACCTTGTGCAATACCTGAACCCGACCATTACCTCTATCCGCATCCCGTCGTATGCGATGGGGCAGGCCGCCGGCCAGGCGCTATTGCAAGCGATATCGACCGGGCGATTCGCGCAGCATGACGTGTTGCTGCCGGTGGAACTGGTGCCCGGCGAATCCACCTGAGCCTTGCCCTGCGCGTTCTGCGCAAGTTCAGAGCGCCAGCGCGCAGGCTTGGCGACGCCGATCAGCGGCGACGCACAGGCTGCCGTCGTCGCATGATTCGATCATGGTGGCAGAGCCGAATGAATAGCCGTCTGACTCGCGCCTTGGAGAAAATCCCGCCCCCGCCAGGGACTGCACAATGTCCTCGTCAAGATCGGGCTCCACCAATATATTGCCGCCGCGATCGACTGCCCACCGGCTGTCTTCTATCGCAGTGGCTGGGCCCATGCCGCGCAAGATCAGGTTCATCATGATTTGCGTACCGGTGACAGTCTGGCTGATGCCCCCGGGGGAAGCGTAGACCCAGCGCAGCTTGCCCGCCTTTGTCACGATCACCGGATTGAGCGTATGCGCGCTGCGCTTGCCGGGCGCAATCGAATTGACGCGCCCTGGCACATGGTCGAAGCCGAACATCCTGTTATTGAGCAGCACACCGGTCTGCGGATCGAGATAGTGCGATCCGAACGGGTTGAAAATGCTTTGCACGATACATACCGCATTGCCGCTGGCGTCGGCAACGGTGACGCAGGCCGTCCCGCCACCGGGTACGGGGCTGGCATCCGGCAGCATGGCGGCCATGCGCGCGTGGATCTTTTCGATGCTTGCCGTGTCCAGCAATTGTTCAATCGTCTTTTTCATGTCACGCGGGTCGCCAATTTCCTTCAGCGCCACGTCGAAGGTGGCGCGCATGCAGCGCATCTGGAATGTCATGCGCGACGCCGTATCGGCCAACAGGCGATCGGGCGCAATGCCGGCAAGTGCCTGCAATTGCATCAGCATCAGGATGCCGTAGGAGTTGGGCGGCGCGACGCTGATCTCGTGGCCGTGCAATCGCGACTGCACCGGCTGCACCCACTCTGCGGAATACTGCTGCAGGTCGGTGTGGCGCAACAAGCCGCCGGCTGATGCAATGTTTGCGGCCAGGGCCTGGCCGGTGGCGCCGTTGAACAATTCGTCAGCGCCGAGTCGTGCGATGGCATGCAAGGTGCCGGCAAGCGCGGCTTGCTGCAAGCGCTCGCCAGCAACCAGCGGGACTGTGTTGCGGAAAAAGAGGGCGGCGCATCCGGGGTCCTGGCGAAGTTGTCGCTCCGACGCCAAGATTGTTTGCGCCAGGCTCGGGCTGACGGTGGCGCTGTCTGCGGCCAGTGCAACGGCATCGGCCAGCAGCGCACTCCAGGGCTCGCGGCCAAAACGGTGGTGCAGCGCTTCCCATCCCTTGACGAGGCCGGGCACGACGGGCGCAAGCGCGCCGCGCTGGTGCATGCCGTCGGCGAAGGTCTCCGCGGTGGTGGCGCTTGGTGCAGTGCCGGACGCATTGAGTGCATGCACGGTGCCGCTTGCACCATCGCGTATCAGGAAAAAGGCATCGCCGCCAATCGAGGTGGCGTGCGGCATTGTCACGCACAGCACTGCCGACGCGGCGATGGCTGCGTCGGCCACGCTGCCGCCGCCAGACAGCATCTTCAGCGCGGCGTTGGCGGCGTCGCGGTCGCCGCTTGCAACTGCGGCGCGCTTACCATTTGCCTGGCTTACTGCGCCCTGATCAATCCTGCTTGCGCTTGACATGCCTGCTTTCTCCCGCCTAATATCCGACCACTAGTGTAACGTTACACTAAGATCCGCAGCAACGGATTCAACGTCTCCCGTTCATCACATCCCATCAATTCCGGAGGGCACTACCTTGGCGCAACCTGCAACCATCCTCGACCTGAAAGAGCAGCGCTTTCCATTGGACTTAAAGCCGCAGATGGAGGACATCCGTCAGTTGTGGGATGCCGCGCACAAGACACATTGGGATCCCAATACCGATATTCCGTGGCACCTGTTCGACGCATCGAAATATTCCAGGGAGCAGCTGGAAGCGTCGCGCCTGTACTGGAGTCGCAGGGCCTGGACCGAGTACACCGGCACCGCAGAATTCTGTGCGCTGCAAATGCGCCTGTGCATGGAAAAAGGCCGCGAGATCGATGCCCGTATCCAGATGTCGATGGAGCAGCTGGAGGAGTCGCGCCATTGCATCGCTTCGTACATGTTCGCCGAGCAGCTGGGCGGCTACATCAATGAGCCGCCGACACCGCTGCCCAAGAGCATCAATCATCGCGGCATCCGGGAAAAGGCGTTCGACCTGAGCATCTCGTTCGAGGCGATTGCGATCGCGCATATCTGTATCGGCGAAACCATCGCTGCGCATATCTTCGAAGCGCGCTATCGCCACACCACAGACCCGGTCGCCAAGGAACTGGTGCTGCGCATCATGAAGGACGAGCAGCGCCACATTGCATTCGGCTGGCGCTACATGGCGCACAAGGTAAAAAACTTTACGCCCGAACTGATCAAGGACATGGAACGGGTGGCGATCGACGTCGTCGAAAATTCCGAGCTGAAGGGCTTCCATTGCATCTGGCTGCATCCGTCTGCGGAAACCAAGGAACTGATCGAATCCAACAATCTGTGTGCCGAAGCCGGCCTGGGCGCCTGCACGCCGGAGCAGGAGACCGAGACGCTGGTCAAGTCGATCGGTGACATTCGGGTTCGCCTGGCCGAATGGGGAATCAATCTGCCCATTTTCAATCACGACGTATTGGGGAAAGTCTGACGCAAGAACCCGCCATCAATTCAGGAGCGTCCAAATGCAGAAAGAATTTGTTGCGTCGTTGATCGTGGCTTTTGCGGCGCTGTTCTCCGGAGCAGCGCATTCCCAGGCTTACCCGGTAAAGCCCATCACGCTGGTGGTGCCGTACGCCGCCGGCGGTACGGCAGAGGTGATGGGGCGGGTCTTTGCCCAGCACCTTGGCGATGTGCTGGGCCAGACTGTCATCATCGACATCAAGGCTGGCGCCGGCAGCATGATCGGGTCCGAGTATGTCGCCAAGCTGGCCAAGCCGGATGGCTACACCATCCTGCTCGGCGCCAACCCGCTGGCGATCAACGTGGCGGTAAAGAAGCTGGCCTTTGATCCGCAAAAGGACCTTGTGCCAGTAGGCGGGGTTGCCGGTTTCTCCAGTGTGCTGGTGACCTCGGCGACCAGTCCATACCAATCGGTTGCCGACCTGATCAAGGCCGGCAAGACAGAGAACCTCACGTTCGGCTCGTCCGGGCCGGGCTCGGTCAGCCACATGGCCGGCGAACTGTTCAAGTCGCTCGCCAATGTCAACATGACGCACGTTCCGTACAAGGGCAGTGGCCCGGTCTATCCCGACATGATTGCGGGTCGGGTGTCGGTACTGTTCGACGTCAGCGCTTCGGCAATTGGCTTCATCAACGGCGGCAAGGTACGTGCGCTGGCGGTGACGTCGACCACCAGGTCCAGGGCACTGCCCAACGTGCCTTCGCTGGCTGAAGCGGGGGTTGCCGGTTATGAGGCACTGACATGGTTCGGCGTTTTTGCACCCGCCGGCACGCCGCCCGCCATCGTCGCCCGGCTTGACCAGGCGCTCAGGGATGTGTCCCAGAATCCTGCATTCGTTGCGCGTCTGGATCAGTGGGGCGGTGCGCCGCTTGCCATGGCTTCAGCAGATGAATTTACGCGCTATTTCAAGGCCGATGTGCTGCGTTGGGAGGGGCTGGTCAGGGATGGAAAAATGAAACGGCTGGATTGACGGGATACGGGAGAGTTTGCATGCCGCATCTGACGGCGCAGTACACGAGCAATCTCAGGGGCCTGGATATACCGGCGATCCTGGCGCGAATCAATCAGACCGTGACCGAATCGGGGCTGTTCAGCGAAGCGGATATCAAAAGCCGCGCTGTCCCCCTCGATGCGTTCAAGGTCGGCGTCAGCGCGCAGCCGCGTGCTTTCTTTCATCTGGTGGTGGCGATGTCGGCGCTGGGGGACAGCGTCGAGCGACAACTGGCGCAATCATTGGCTGATGCATTGGACGACCTGGTCTTCGGCACGCCCGGCGTCGAGACCCAGATCTGTGTCGAGATCATTCATGTGCGGTCCTCGACGTATGTAAAGCAGATGGCAAGGGCCGCTGCTGCCTGACGGCCAGGGCGGGCTGTGCTGCCGGCCTTTGCAGGCTCAGCAATCCCAGGGCGCGCTTGCGTCCACATCGATCCCGTAGCGGGTGATGGCCTCTGCACTGACCGCCGCATTCAGCCCGCCGGCCGTCACCAGTGATTGCAGCGCGGCCAGCACGATGTGATACCGATCCACCTCAAAGAAACTGCGCAGCGCCGCACGGGAATCACTGCGGCCAAAACCATCGGTTCCCAATGCCGTGAAGCGGGCAGGGACGTAGGGCGCGATCAGTTGCGGCCATGCGCGCACATAATCGCTCGCAGCGACGATCGGGTCGGCCCCCGGCAGGCAGGCGTCCAGGTGGGAGGCGCGCTGCGCCTGCAGCGGATGCAGCCGGTTCCAGCGTTCGACCTCGCGCGCTTCACGCGCCAGCTCGCTGAAGCTGGTGGCGCTCCAGATCTCGGCTTCCACCTGCCAGTCCTTGGCCAGCATTTCGGCGGCGAGCAGGACTTCCCTGAAGATTGCACCGCTGCCCAGCAGTCGCACCCTGCGACACTGGCCGTGCGGCTGCGCTGGCTGCTGGACGCCGAAGCGATACAGGCCCTTGATCAGGTCCGCCTCGACCCCGGCTGGCAACGAGGGCTGCGGGGTGTTTTCATTCATCAGCGTGATGTAATAAAACACGTCCTGCTGCTGCTCCAGCATCTGGCGCATGCCGTGCTCCATGATCACCGCAAGTTCGCCCGAGAAGGCAGGGTCCCAGGCGCGGCAGTTGGGCACCGTGGAGGCGATCAGCAGGCTGCTGCCGTCCTGATGCTGCAGGCCCTCGCCGCCAAGCGTGGTGCGCCCGGCGGTGGCGCCCAGCAGGAATCCGCGGGCCCGCTGGTCGGCTGCGGCCCAGATCAGGTCGCCCACGCGCTGGAAACCGAACATCGAGTAATAGATATAGAACGGCAGCATCGCATGGCCATGCACGCTGTAGCTGGTGGCCGCGGCGACCCAGGAACTGATTGCGCCGGCTTCGCTGATGCCTTCTTCCAGGATCTGTCCGTCGAGCGCTTCCCGGTAGCTCAGCACCGACCCGATGTCTTCCGGCTCGTAGCGCTGTCCCACGCTCGAATAGATGCCGACTTGCTTGAACAGGTTGGCCATGCCGAAGGTGCGCGCCTCGTCCGCCACGATCGGCACCACGCGCGGGCCGAGCTGCGGGTCTTTCAGCAGGTTGGACAGCATGCGCACGAATGCCATGGTCGTGCTCATTTCCTTGCCTGCTGCGCTGACGGCAAACTCGCCGTAGGCAGGACGTGGCGGAATGGCCATGGCCGGCACGTCGGAACGCCGGGCCGGAATCGTGCCGCCCAGCGCGGCGCGACGTGCGCGCAAGTAGCGCATTTCCGGGCTTTGCTCGTCGGGACGGTAAAACGACAGCGATGTCGTTTCATCGTCCGAAAGCGGTAGCTTGAAGCGGTTGCGAAAGCCGATCAAGGCGTCATGGTCGAGCTTTTTTTGCTGGTGCGTCGTCATCCTTCCCTGGCCGGTGCCGCCCATGCCGAAGCCCTTTTTGGTCTGCGCCAGGATCACGGTCGGCTGGCCGCGATGCTGTTGTGCGGCGTGATACGCCGCATGGATTTTTACCAGGTCGTGCCCGCCGCGTTTCAGGCGGTCGATTTGCTCATCGGTCAATCCCTGCGCCAGTTGCGCCAGTTCGGGGTTCTGGCCAAAGAAGTGGTCGCGGTTGTAGCGCCCGTCCTTGGCGG
>NZ_JAUSNH010000010.1 GCF_030645335.1 Lacisediminimonas sp.
TCTTTTTGACGCGTCAAAAAGAAAGTTACGCGCCCGCGGGGGCGCACACCCCGCTTAACCACAAAGAATATAAAAACCTATTAAATTGACAAGAAACAATTAACCAGAAAATATCAATAAAATATACCGCAAATCAAGGCCGCACCCCAGGCGCCTCCATCACCATCCCCCCACCCCGCCCCGCAAGATAAAGCTCCAACTCCACCAACTCAACCGCCCCCGCAGCATGCGGCAACGCCCTTACCCCATTCATGCAATTGCGCAAGCGCCGCTGCAACGACCCCATCCCCTGCCACTCCAGCCGATAAACCGGATACCCCGAAGCATGCCCCTGCGGAATAAGCGCACTCCCCAGCCGCTTGCCGGCCTGCTGGTCATGACACTGCGCACAAGACAAATTCAACTGCCCGATCCGCGCAAAATACTGCTCCCGCCCGCGCGCAACGAAAGGCTTGAGCCGCTCATCCGCCGGCGGCGCCACCGCCATCCCGCGCGACTGCAGCGCCAGATAGCTCTCCATCCCGAGCAAATCATCGCTCTCCAGCTTCCACGGCGGGGCCTGCTGGTGCCGGGAACGGCACAGGTTAATGCGCTGTCCCAGATTGACCGGCACTTTGCCCACAGCATCAAACGCCGGAAAGCGCGCAGCCACGCCACGCATGCTGGCCTCGGCCTGCCCATGACAAGCCGCGCAACTCTTTTGGGCAGTCCCGGCCGGTGCACGCCACAGCGCCTCGCCGCCCTTGACCCACAGCATGGCGGGATTTTGCGTATCGTCACGCTGCATGGCCTGCGTCGCCGGCCCCATGAAGGCCGATCCCGGCAAACGCCCATCCGCGGACTGGGCGAGAACCTGCCCGAACCACAGCAACAGCAACAGCAAGCACGTAAGTACCCGCAGATAAGCAGGCAAGCGGCAAGACAAGGCCATCGACACCTACCCGGTCACCGTCAAGCCAAGCGTCTCGCTCTGCGCAAATCCATTGTCGCCGTCCCAGGAAAACACCAGGCTGCCGCTCTCGGTGGCCAGCGTATGAAAAGCAATATAGGGATTGGCTGAAATGGACGGAAACAGCTCGGCTGAAAAAACCGTCACGCCGTTATAGCGGCAGGTAAAGCGCCGGATAATGTCGCGCGGCTGCTGGCGGCCATCCGAGCCGGCACGAAACCCGGTTTCCATCACATGGGCGATCAGGGCGCGGATCTCGATGACTTCGCCCCGTCTTGCCGTCCTGGGCATGTTGACCAGCGTGCGCGCCATCAGCCATCTCCTTCAATGCAGGCCGCCAGCGTCACCACCACATCGACCTGGTGCGACCAGTAACTGCCGTCCGACAACTTGGCCACGGCGAGCAGGTTTTGCGAGGTCGCCAGCCGGATGCGGGTAGCGACCATCGCCTTTCCCGCGCGCGGACCGAGCGTGAATCGAGCCACATCCGGCAATGGATTGCGCTCATTGAACACGGCAATGGCCACGACGTGATTGCCGGCCGTCATCGGGCTGTCTACCGTGACCGTGATCGGCACCGTATTGCCATTGTCGACCAGGCGGGCCACATCCAGCTTGACCTTGCCGGGACGCACCGTGGCGCCGCCCGTCCACTGCGCAAGCGCCGCCTGCATGGCGGGGGGCGTGGCAGTCGCGGGACCAACCATTACCAGCGCACCGGCGCAAACGCCGGCCCCCAGCAAGCGCCGCCGGCGACGGTCAGGTTCATCGGGCATCGGGTCCATTGGCTGGCTCATGGTGGGTCGCTGGCTCCTGTGGATCAATTGCGCATCGTGCGCAAATAAGCAATGACGTCTTCAATTTGCTGTGCGGACAATACTGTCTTGCCTTGCCACGACGGCGCTACCCGCTGCAAGCCGTCGAGTCGGTAGTACGACGGCATGATGGTGGAAGGGTTCAGGCGGCCGGGGTCGGCGATGCGCAGGCGCAACTGGCCGGCAGACCAGCGCGACCCGGCGCCGGCCAGCGAAGGGGCAATGTCGCCCTGGAAACGCTGGTCCGGAAATGGTCCGCTGTGGCACAACAGGCACAAGCCGACCTGGCGGTCGGTGATGATGGCGCGGCCACGCGCGGCATCACCCGGCGCAGCCAGCAAGGGTTCGGGTATCGCGTCGCCCACTAGCACCACTTGCGCAGGGGGCACCGCGGCGCCCCCGTTGGCGCCTGCCTGGGCAAAAGCGACACCGCCGCACACCAGTCCAGCGGTGACCAGGGTAGAAGCCAGGCGGCGTCGCCATGCAACGCCGGCCCGATCTCGCCCCATGTCGTCCGCACCCGGATTCCGGCTATCCATCAAGCACCCACCCAAGCCTTCCTCCAATGCCGCTTCTTTCAAGCCACTGTCAAACCTTGCTCAAGCCTTCAGGCTGTGGTTTTTCAGCGGCAAGTCCCGGATACGCTTGCCGGTCGCCGCAAAGATCGCGTTGAGTACGGCCGGCGCTGCCACGGCAATGGTCGGCTCGCCAACACCGCCCCAGAAACCGCCGGATGGCACCAGCACCGTTTCCACCACCGGCATTTCATCCATGCGCATGACCCGGTAGGTGTCGAAATTTTCCTGCTCCATGCGCCCGCCCTTCAGGGTGCACTCGCCATACAGCGCAGCCGACAGGCCATATACGAACGAGCCTTCGACTTGCGCCTCGACCTGCTGCGGGTTGACGACATGGCCGGGATCGGTGGACGCGACGATGCGATGGATCTTGAGCACGCCGTCACTGCTGACCGACACTTCGGCGCAGGCGGCGACATAGCTGCCAAAGCCCATGGTCTGCGCCAGGCCGCGGAACACGCCTTTTGGCGGCGGCTTGTCCCAGCCAACCCGCTCGGCCACCGCATTGAGCACGGCCAGGTGCTTGGGATGGTTGGCCATCAGCTTGCGCCGCAAGGCCAGCGGATCCTGCTTGGTCACGTTGGCAATTTCGTCGATGAAGCTTTCGAGGTAGATGGCATTCTGGTTCAGGTTGACGCCACGCCAGAAACCGGGCGGCACCGCCGGGTTGCGCATCGCATGGTCGATCAGCACATTCGGAAAGCTGTAGCCGATCGAGGCTTCCGGCCCGGACGGGTTCAAGCCCTGAAACACGACCGGATCCTTGCCGTTCTGCATCAGTTGCGGCAACACCGCCGCCACGATCGACTGGCCCGACAGGCGCATCGTCAGGCCGGTGATCTCGCCCTTGTCATCCAGGCCCGCAGTCAGCTTGCACTGGGTGACCGGATGGAAGCGGCCATGCAGCATGTCTTCTTCACGCGTCCACAGCAGCTTGACCGGCGTACCGGGCATTTGCTTGGCGATGGCAACCGTCTGCCGTACCCAGTCATGCACTGCGCCGCGCCGGCCGAAGCCACCGCCGAGGTTGATTTTGTAGACTTCGCATTTTGCTTGCGGCAGTCCGGCCGCTTCGGAAGTCGCAGCCAGCGCCGCTTCGCCGTTCTGGGTCGGGGTCCAGACTTCACAGCGCTCCGGCGTCCACTTCGCGGTGGCGTTCATCGGCTCCATCGTGGCGTGATTCTGGAACGGATAGGAATACACGGCCTCGATCTTGCGGGTGGCGCCGGCAATCGCTTTGCGGGCGTCGCCAGCCTGGTTGCCGACCACTGCATCATTGGCGTCGAGCCCGGCCTTGAGCCATTCGGCAATGCTGGCCGAGCTGGTATTGACGTTCGGGCCATAGTCCCATTCGATCGGCAGCGCATCAAGCGCGGTCTTGGCCCGCCACCAGGTGTCGGCCACCACCGCCACTGCACTGTCGCCGACCCGCACGACTTTTTTCACGCCCGGACGCTTTTCAATCGCAGCCGCATCGAAACTCTTTAACTTGCCGCCAAATACCGGACAGTCCTTGATGGCCGCATTGAGCATGCCGGGCATCTTGAGGTCGGCACCGTAAATCTGCGCGCCGTTGGTCTTGGAAACCGTGTCCAGACGCGCCAGGCGTTTGCCGGCGATCTTCCATTGTTTCGGGTCCTTCAGCGCGATGTCGGTCGGCGCAGTCAGCTTGGCGGCGCTGGCGGCCAGCTTGCCGTAGCGGATCGTGCGGCCGCTGGGCACATGGGTCACGATGCTGTTGGCGGCGCGGCATTCGCTAACCGGGACTTTCCATTGGTTGGCCGCAGCCTGCACCAGCATCATGCGCGCGGCAGCGCCGCCCTTGCGCACGTAATCATGCGACTGCCGGATACCGCGGCTGCCGCCGGTGGAAAAATCGCCCCAGACACGATTGCGCGCCAGGCTCTGGCCGGGCGTTGGATATTCCGTGGTCACCCGCGCCCAATTGGCTTCGAGTTCCTCGGCCACCAGTTGCGCCAGGCCGGTCAGCGTACCCTGCCCCATTTCGGAACGGGCAATACGGATCACGATGGTGTCGTCGGGCTTGATCACCACCCAGGCATTGATCTCGGGCGTGACGGCTTGCGCCATCGCGCTGCTGACAAACGGGATATGGAAACCCACCACCAGGCCGCCAGCGGCGAGCGTGGACCCCTTCAGGAAGCGGCGCCGGCCGCTGTCGGGCAGATCGTCCGAGATCGTCAGCATCAGCGGTTTGTTCATGTCGTGCTCCCGTCTTTGTGCTGGATGGCCAGGCCGGCGCTGCGGACATCGCCGCCTTTTGCGACCGCCTTGATGGCCGCGCGTACCCGGTTGTAGGTGCCGCAGCGGCAGATGTTGGTCATCGCGTCGTTGATGTCGGCGTCGGTCGGATCAGGCTTGGCCTTTAGCAGCGCCACGGCCGACATGATCATGCCGCTCTGGCAATAACCGCATTGCGGCACATCCAGCGCCGCCCATGCTTTCTGGACCGGATGGTTGCCCTTGGCCGACAGGCCCTCAATGGTGACGATCTTGTCGGTGGCCTTGATGGTCGACACCGGCAACACGCAACTGCGGGTCGGCTCGCCGTTCAGATGCACGGTGCAGGAGCCGCACTGGGCGATGCCACAGCCGTATTTGGTGCCGGTCAGTCCCAACTGCTCCCGCAGCACCCACAACAAGGGGGTGTCCGCTTCCGCCTCGAAATCGCGGGTCTTGCCGTTGACGTTCAGTTTTGCCATTTGGCATTCCTTCCGGGTTGTTTTCTCATATCAAAAGGGAGTAGTACACATTTACCGTTGCTTGCCGCCGGTTCGTGTCCACTTGCTGCAGGGGGACACGAACCGGCGTCGCACTGGCCGGGCCGGTGTGAAAGCTACATCAGGGAATCGGCCCAGATATTGCGGGCCCAGTTCATGGCGTAGATACCTTCCTGCTGGCTTGGCGCCGACGACACGCCGCCCGATCCTGGCACCGTCAGCAAGGTTTTTTTGGCGGCGTCCCAGCGATGCACCGACGCCACATGGATCACGTCTTGGTCGGACACGAAGCTGTAGCAGGTGTTGGTCAGCATCGGCGCCGGATTGGGCGCAACGCCATTGAGCAGGTCGATCACGGCAGCGGCTGCGACCTTGGCATGCTGGTTGGCCATGTGACCCGACTTGGGCATCAGCGGCGCGACCTGGATGGCGTCGCCCAGGACATGGACGCCACGCGCCTGGGTCGATTCGAAAGTCAGGAAATCGACCTCGCACCAGCGCTTGTTGATGTTGGCCAAGCCGCTGCTGGCCGCAATGGCGCCGGCGCGTTGCGCCGGAATGACATTGAGCACGTCGGCCCTGACGCGGTCTCCGAATTCGGATACGGCGGCATTGCCGGCGACATCGACATCGGCCGTGACGAACTGGGGACGGTACTCGACCATTCCCTTGTAACGCTCGGCCCAGACGCGCTTGAACAAGGGTCCTTTGGAGGTCACATCCGGATTGCCGTCCAGGATCAGCACCTTGGAACGCGGCTTGGCGCGCGAAAAATAATGCGCCACCTGGCAGGCCCGCTCGTACGGGCCGGGCGGGCAGCGGTACGGCGCAGTCGGGATCGTGATTGCATACACGCCGCCATCGGGCATGGCTTCTAGCTGGCGGCGCAAGGCCAGTGTCTGCGCGCCGGCCTTCCAGGCGTGCAGCACCTTGTCCTGGGCAGCCGCACTGGCCATGCCGGGCAAGCCGTCATAAACGACGTCCACGCCCGGCGACACGATCAACCGGTCGTAAGGCAGCGTCTGTCCGCCCGCCAGCCGCACCATGCGCTTGTCGACATCGATCGACAGCGCCGTGTCGCGCACCAGCTTGACCCCGTGCCGCGTGGCCAGGCCGCTGTAGGGAACAGTCAGCTCGGCGATCTGCCGGCTGCCGCCCAGCACCAGGTTGGACAAGGGGCAGGAAATGAAATTGGCGTTGGGCTCCACCAGCGTGACGTTGATTGAGCCGCCGCTCCACATGCGCAGGTACTTGGCTGCCGTAGCGCCGCCATAGCCACCACCGATGACCACCACATTGCGCCGGGCCGGTGTGCCAACTGTGGCGCATCCGGCCGCCGAGACCAGCAACGCGGCCGAGCCCGCTGCCTGCATGAACTGACGTCTTAACATGGCCGGCTCCTATTTATTCTGGGCCGCGTAGAAAGCGGCCATCAACTGGATCTGCTCATCGGTATAGCCCTTGGCGATCTGGTGCATGATCGTCGCTGGCCGGGTACCGGCCTGGAACGCTTTCATGTTGGCGACGATGGCGTTCGCCGGCATGCCCGCGAGCGGCAGGAAGCCCCCGCCGATGGCCACGCCATTGGTGCCATGGCAATTGGCGCAGGTCGCAGCCAGCCGCTGCCCGGCAATGTATTCCTTGCTTGCGGCTTGCGCCGGGATGGCGGCAAACGCCGCTATCCCGGCAATCAGTAAAACAGCGGTGCTTCGCATCGGATCTCCTGTGGGGCCGTATTGTTGTTGGGGGGAGTTCGGGGAAATTCGGAATTGACAGGGAGATGAACACCCCGCAGTGCAGCATAAACGCGCTGCCAGAACAGGCGCGACCGCGACATGTGCTGCCTCCTTTATTGTTTGAGTCTTGCAGTGTGATGCGTGTCGAAATTTAGCACAGCAAATGAAATTGTGTCTGCCAGTTCAACATGAAAATATCGCTCCGGCGCGATGCCGCAGTGGCCGTCGGCGGCACGGACCGGCTGGCATGCCCCCAGGTGTCGATCCAGGTTTGACAGCGCGCCGAACCGGCCAGCCTGCGCTGCGCCCCAGGGTTGCGATTTCTCAAAATCAGGTGTCTTGCTCCCAGTACAGTAAGCGCTCCGCAAGGCCGCCGGATCGGGAGACGCGCATGATCAACTACATCGTAATGGGACAGGATCGGCGCGTTACGCTTGCCGTCTTGCAGGCAGTCCGCAGCTTCACCGACGCTGGCTGCATGGTGATCGGCACTGAAAGAAATCGCGGATTGCGCTGGTCTTCGCTTTGCAAACAACAGGCGACGATCCGGTTCGACGGTGCTGACGACGACGCTTTCGTCACCCTGCTAGACCACCTTTCCCGCCGCAACCGGCACCTGGTGCTGATCCCGACCGATTGCGATGCCATCGGCATGGTCAACCGCGTCGGCGAACGGCTCGCGGTCACGGTCGCGCCGATTCCCGATACCGCGACCATGACCATGCTGGACGACCGCTGGCAGTTCCAGCAACTGTGCCGCCGCCACAGCCTGCCTGCGCCGGCCAGCCGGCTGATCGGCGGCGACACGCAGCCGGACTTCGCATCGCTGGCGACAGAACTCGGCCTGCCATTCCTGGTCAAGCCGGTTTCGCAACGGCACTCGGGCGGCAAACTGCTGATACGTTGCCGCAGCGATCTGCTGCGGATGCCGGCGCACACCTTATTGATTGCGCAGCAAATTGTCGCTGGCATCGACGCCAGCATCAGTTTGCTGGCTGACCGCGGTCAGCCGACCGCATTCGCGATTGCCGGGCTGGACCCAGGACAGTCCGCACGATTTCATCCGGAGCTGGAGCGGCTGGCCGCAAGGCTGTGCCAGGTCAGCGCATTCAACGGCATGATGCGCTTGCGCGCGCGGGTGGATGTGGCGACAGGGGAAGCGGTGCTGATCGATTGCGTTCCGCACTGCTGGCCGGGCCTGACCGCCTCGATACTTGCCGGCTTGAACCTGGTGGCGGAATCGGTTCAACCCTCGCCGCGGCGCTCGGGAATGCCACGCATTACCCAGGCAACGACAGTGCTGGGTCATCCGCTGGCGCCGGCGCGCTGGCAAAGGCTGTGCACCGCAGACGAAGGCGGCAGATTATTGCGGGCAATCTCGCTGGACATGTATTCGCTGTCCATGTCGACCGCCAGCGTCGTGCGCCATGCCTGGCGCCATACCAGCAGCAATACAAGCCTGCGCCCCGCACCGGCATTGCCGGCCAGGGCGCAGGACGCCAGCGCGCGATTACAGCCAGTACCGGTTACCAGCCAATATACTTCGGCAACCAGGTAGCGATGGACGGGTACAGGAACAGCAGCACCAGCGCCACCAACTGCATCGCAATGAACGGAACGACGCCCCGATACAGGTCGCTGGTGGTCACCTCGGGCGGGGCCACCCCTTTCAGGTAGAACAATGCCCAGCCGAACGGCGGCGTCAGGAACGACGACTGCAGGTTCAAGGTGATCAGCATCGCCAGCCAGATCGGATCCACACCCAGCGGTAACAGGATGGGCAGGAACAGCGGCACCGCGATATAACTGATTTCAATCCACTCGACGAAAAAGCCAAGCACGAAAATCAGCAGCATCATGAACCAGATGCCGGTATTGACGCCACCTGGCAGCATGTTGAACATCTTGACGATCAAGTCTTCGCCATGCAGTCCGCGGAAAGTCAGGGCGAACACCTGCGCGCACATCAGGATGAACATCATCATCGCGGTGATCTTGGTGGTGTCGCGCACCACGTCGCGCAATACCGTCCACGTGAAGCGCCGCGAAACGGCAGCGACCACGATCGAGCCCAATGCCCCCATCGACGCGGCTTCGGTCGGCGCCGCAATGCCGGCAATGATCGAGCCCAGCACCGCGACCACCAGCATCACGGGCGGTACCGCCACCTTGAAAAAGCGCACCCACAACTGGCGTCGCGTCACCGAATCGAGCTCATCCTGCGAGATCGGCGGCATCAGGTGCGGCTTGCGCCAGCCGAGTACCAATATATAGATGATATAGACCGCGGCCAGCAGCATGCCCGGCCCGACCGCTGCCGCAAACAGCGTACCGACCGACAGTTGCATGATGTCCGCCAGCAGGATCAGGATCAGGCTGGGCGGAATGATCTGCCCCAATGTGCCGGAGGCGCAAATCACGCCGCAGGACACGCTCTTGTCGTAACCGCGCCGGATCAGGGTTGGCAAGGTCAGCAAGCCCAGCGTGATCACCGTAGCGCCGACAATGCCGGTGGTAGCGCCCATCAGCACGCCAAACAGCACGATGCCGACGGCCATGCCGCCGCGCACGCGGCCGGCAATATGGCCCATCACATCCAGCAAGTCATCGGCCAGCCGGGATTTCTCCAGCATCACCCCCATGAAAATGAATAGCGGGATTGCCAGCCACTGATAGCCGGTCGCCACGCCGAACAGCCGGGCCGGCACCAGGTTGAACAAGGAGGTGCCGAATCCCATCACACCGAACAGGAAACCGGTGGTGGCCAGGGATATCGCCACCGGCACGCCAAGCATCAACAGGCCGAAAAAACCGACCAGCATCAGGATCGCAAGTGTCTGCACTTCCGGCATCATGCGCTCCCCGGGGTTTTTGGCTCGGCCGCGGCCGGGTAACTGGCCAGCAACCTGAACAGCGCGCCGATGCTTTGCAAGAGCAAGAAGCCGTAACCGATCGGCAGCAGCGCTTTCACCGCCCAGCGCATCGGTAGCCCGCCCGGATCGGACGATACTTCATTGATGCCGTAGGCCTGGCTCACGTAAGACAGCGACAGCCAGATGAACGTGATCGCCACTGCCATGGTCAGCAGGCAGGACAGGATATCCACCGCCAGTCGCATGGGCGGCGAGTAATGGGCGTAAAACAGGTCGACCCTGACGTTTTCCCCGCGCAGCATGGCGTAGCTCATGCCGAACAGGATCAGCGCCGCCATCAAATGCCATTCCAGCTCCTGCGCCCACACCGTGCCGTAGCTCAGTGTGTAGCGCAGGATGACATTGACCGTCATCAGGATGATGATCGCCAAAGACAGCCAGGACGTCGCCTTGCCGACAAAGTCGATAATGCTTTCGATCGATTCCGCCGACCGCGTGAGTCCTCGTTTCGCCATGACTATCCTTTAGCCCTGAACTTTATTGTGGTACGCGGTTTCGCTGAACTTGGACCAGGCGTCGAACTTGACCTTGTAGGCCATGTAAGAGTCATGCACCTTCTTGGTCATCGGGTCCTTGGCAACCGCCTCCTGCAACACGATTGCGGTTTCTTTCTTCAGCGCAGCGATCACGGAATCCGGCAACGCACGTGCCTTGACACCCTGGTTTTTCACCAGGTCCTCCATGGCTTCCGCATTGGTGCGCTGGCACCATGCTTCGCTGATCGCATTGCAGGCGGCGCAGACGTTTTCGACAATCGCCTGCAAATCCTTGGGTAGCTTGGCCCAGGCCGCCTTGTTAATCAGCAGTTCGGAAACGGTTGCAGGCTCGTGCCATCCGGTCGTGTAGTAATTCTTGGCCGCCTTGTGCAGGCCGAGACGACGATCCTGGAACGGCCCGACGAATTCGGCTGCATCAATCACGCCGCGCTCCAGCGCCGGGAAGATCTCGCCGCCGGGAAGCAGCTTTACGTCCACACCCAGGCGCGCGTAGACCTTGCCGGCCAGGCCGGGAATACGCATTTTCAGACCCTTGAGGTCGGCGACAGTCTTGATTTCCTTCTTGAACCAGCCAGTCATCTGCACGCCGGTATTGCCGCAAGGCAGCGCCATCATGCCAAACGGTGCATAGACTTCCTGCCACAGATCGAGTCCGCCGCCGTCGTACAGCCAGCCATTGATGCCCTGGAAATTCAGGCCAAAAGG
>NZ_JAUSNH010000136.1 GCF_030645335.1 Lacisediminimonas sp.
CCTCCAGAAACTCAGCCTGCACATCGGTGGGCCCGTCGGTGGCCCGGCTGTTTCGGGTCCACAAATCAACGAGGTCGCTGCGCAATGCCGCTTGTCCCTCGGTGTCCAGCGCGGCCAGAGCACGCAGTGTCGGCCCGTAAAACTCGAAGAAAAACTCCACCACTTCGGCCGGCGCAAACGGATAGCGCATCGGATACATGCGCCGGGTGACGGTAATCGATTCGCTACCTGGCTGCAGTCGTTCACGCACGATTGCTTCGTCACCCCATTTCAAGGGAGACACCATCAGCGGTGGCGGCGGCACATGCTTGCCGATGACTTTGAACATTTGTCCGACGTGCCCTTCCGGGGTCCAGTTTGCCATGACGATGCGCCCGCCTGGCCGGCACACCCGCAGCAGCTCGGCCGCCACCAGGTCGGGGCGCGGTGCGAACATGGCGCCGATCAGGCTGGTCACCAGGTCGAACGATGCATCAGGGTAAGGCAGCATTTCGGCGTCGCCTTCGTCGAAGCGCGTGGTGAGGCCGGCTTCGCTGGCGCGGGCACGTGCTTGCTCGACCAGGTTGGTGGCAAGGTCGATACCCGTCACATCCACGCCAGCCCTGGCCGCAGGAATGGCAATCTGCCCTGCGCCGCAGGCCACATCCAGCATGCGCGTACCGGGCGCAATCTGCAGTCGGTCCAGGAAGTCCAGTGCGCCGGGCAACAGGTATTGCGCAAAGTGCCCATAGTCGCCCGACATCCAGGTTGCCTTCAGTCGTCCCTTGAGGGCTTCCATTTCGGGGGTCATTGTTGCAGTTGAAGCGGTCACATCGGTTTCAGCCATGATTGCTCTCCGTTCATTGATGGGCTTGATGAATCGGCCCGCTTCACTGACGTCTGCACGGCTTTGCCGGCCATGCTTGCCGGCATCGGCAAACTCGGGCCAGCACTTTGCCTGCCTGCCAGCTTGTAGGCTTTGTAATGGACTCCCCTGCGCTGCAACGTTGATTGTGGTGCCCTGTTGATTTCTGAGTTTGCGTTCGTTCAGCGAATACTCAGACTGGGCTTGACTATCTGCTCTCCGGGCCGGATCTGCTTTTAATTGCGCCTGTGCTTCTGTTCCCACGCCATGAATTCCAGCGCATGCAGCCCGAACCGGACTGCATTGCCGGCATGCAGGCTGCCGAACTCTTCCCGCACCAGCCTGATGAAATGTTCCTGCTCCGGCAACGGGACCGTCGGCGGCAGTGATTGGCGCACCACGTTTTCTGTCGGCGGCAGTCCGCCCTGCACGATCGCACGCATCGTTTGCGCCAGTGCAACGCGGTGGCGCAGCCGGAACAGGTCGGGCGGCACCAGCTGGCTGCGCACGGCAACGTATTGCTGGCAGGAGCGTTCATACGCGCCGACAAATACATCGCGCAGCAGCTCGATGCGATTCATTTCGTACACCCCCAATAGCGCGTCGATATACGGGCGCTGCGGCACGTCGATGAAGGACAGCGGACACAGGTTGGCCCTGATCAGCGGGATATTGGCGGCCAGGCGGGACACCCGCTTGTTCACGTCGTCAAACGCTTGCAGGTAAGGCAGGTGCACCATCAGGAAAAACGCCTGCTCGAACGGGTCGTCGATTTCATTGGCCATGCCGGTCATCAGGGCGAACAGTTCTTCTATCGACTGCGGCACGGCGTTCGGCAGGTAGACGCTGCCGGCAATCTGGACCGCATGCCGGCGCAAGCGGCCGCAGGCCATGCGGTCGGCCAGCAGGCCGTCGGACAGCAGTGCGTGCAGGGCGACGATTGTTTCGGTGTTCACGCTCAGGTGTTCGGCGTCGTGCACCAGGTATTCGATGGCGGCCTTGTGGTTCAGGATCATCTGGGTTTCGATGCTGTCCTTGCCGCTGGCGGCCTGGCCGAACTGGATCAGCTTTTCGGTATCGAGCCGGCTATAGGTGTTGCCTTCCAGGCGTGAGGACGCCCAGGACAGGTCGATCAATAGCCGGTTGAAAATATCGCGTGCAAAGGTGCCGGCGGCGGCCTGCCCCACCGGAGACCGCCCCATGCTGTGCAATTGCTCGCGCAAGTTTGCGGGCAGGCAAAAGGTCTGGTTGGGCTGGTAGGCTTCCAGGAAGGCGATGTGGTAACCGACCGGGCGACGCTTCTGCACGGGTTGGCGCACATAGGCCTGGATTTGTTCGCCTTCGGGGGTGGCGGGTGCGGGAAAGTCGTCGGTTTCACGCACCATCAGGCCGGCGTGCTGCATGTCCGGAATCACGGGCTGGGCATAGGTGTGCACGGCTTGGTATTTGACGGCGCGCCAGGCACGGCGCGGGGTGACGCGGCCTTGCGCGACAAGTTCGGCAATGCGCCGCTGCAGGGTGCGGCGCGATAGCTGTCCGAGCGTGCTGGCCAGCAGTTGGTCGATGTCGACGCCGTCCGGTGAACGGGCGATCAGGCCGGCCAACTGGTCCAGCTCTTCAGGTGAAATGACTTTTGGCATCGCAGGATTTTTATGTCGTGCGACATAGTATTGCGCCAATTTATTTGACGCTCAATCTATTTATTTGACGTTTTATCGTTTTATTTGACGTTTGATGTGCTGGCGCGACAAATAATAAGCACTGGCCCGGCACCGGTATCGGCCCGCTTCCGGGTTGACCACGGCCCACCCTTCCCTTCCTGATGATCAGGTGACGAGTTGCCCCAAAAAGCGTGCAAACGGGACGATATTGCGCTCGACGCTGGCTTGTTCCAGCGCGGCCATGTAGTCCTCGCGCTGCGCCATCGGGACGACGATCCACGGGTAGCCGCCAGACGCCAGCATGACGTTCATCAAGAACCTGCCCATGCGGCCATTGCCATCGAAGTAAGGATGGATGTAGACGAACATGAAGTGCCCCAGCACGACGCGCACTGCCGGTTCGGGTTCGTTGCGAAGCAATTCAAAAAATGCCGGCATCAACTCGCGCACCGCTTGATGATTTGGCGGCGCGTGGTGGGAACGACGTATGAAGACGGGCCCGCTGCGGTAACCGGCCAGGTCGGCTGGTCGAAGTATGCCCGCTGTAATGCTGGGGCCGAACAGCTCGCGATACCAGGCGCCGTGTTCGGCTTGGGCGACTTGCCCTGCGTTCTCGCGGCCCAGGACTCGTTCCACGCTGAGTTTTACACGCTGGAAGGCTTGCCAGTATCCGCGCGCAGCCAGTGCGTCGCGCTGGTTGCGATCAACTTCATCGGCGCCTGGATTCCAGTCGCCCGCACGCACGCGCTCAATCAAGTCGGCACTGACCCGGTAGCCTTCTATCGACAGCGAGTTGTAGGCATCGGCTGCGTAGACATCATCGACTTGCCGCAAGTACGCCGCCTTGCGAAGCTTTGATTTCGGCGGCGCCGGAAAATTTTCCAGCACTTCGTCCCGCATTTTTTCCCATGTCATTGTCATTCGGTTGACGGCGGGGGAAGCGTGCTGCAGCGGGATAGCCAGCGGTGCAATGCCTTTGAACGGATCGGTTTCCACGATGCTGTAGCCGGCGGCGCGCATGGTGTCCTTGATCTGGTCGGCAATGGCGATCCTGCCAATATTGCGGAATGCGCCTGCGAGCCTGCCGGCCACAACGGAGTGACCGCCTTCAAGCAGGAAGCCCAGCACTTCCGATGCATCCGTCACGGCGGCAAGCGCTGCGCGCATGACAATGGGCTGCGCGCTGAAATGCGTTGGCGAGCTCGCAATGAGCCCCGCTGCCAGGCTGTACACCCGCATGCCGTTATTGATTTCTGTGTGCGTGCCTGGCGGCATTTCCAGCCGCACGTCGAAGATCGAGGTGCAGTGTGGCAGGACCAGCGGCTTGTTGCCGCCCATTGGTGAACGTACCTGTAACTGCCTGGGCACCGTCCAGTCGCCGGTGAACAGGGTCAGCGATTGCTCAGGCCCCAGGCACCATTCCTGTTGGAAGCGCTCGTCCAGGTAACCAGCGCAAAACGCCCAGAACGAGGTCATCCAGGCAGTGCTTTCGCCGGGCACTTCGTCGGGCCGGGTCGCGATGTACCAGCCTTTGACCACTTCCCGCAAGAAGCCGCTCTTTACCAGGCGCTCACGGTGCAGGCGACTCAATTGGCTGCTTCGGATCGCCACGACCCCCTCGTCCTGCAAGGCTTGCAGGAGTCCCAATGAGGTAGCAAGGTTCTCTGAGGGCGTTGCCATGGCGATGCTTTTGAGGCGTTTTCAGGTTATTGAGTATAGCGATATTTAGGTTATTGTGCTTATCGGTTTTTAGGTTATTGTGCTTATCTGTTTTTAGGTTATTGTGCTTTTTTGAGTCCTCCGTTCCAATTCACCCCTTGAACCGCTGGTGCAGGCGCCTGCAGCGCGGCGTGCCATACCGCTCATCATCCACCGATTTTTCCGCTCCCGGCAAGGCGCACATTTTGAGCCTGCACTCAGGTAAGCTGCGAGGCATCGCGCATCGAGCAACATGCGCTGGCGACAACTTGCAGTAAAGGACAGTGTGACGATGGAAACTATCTGGTTGGGTGTGGGCGGGATGGCCCTTGGCTTGCTGGTCGGCTGGATCGCGTCGAAGGCGCGCAGCGGGGCGGCGTTTGAAAAAATCCGCTCCGAACTGGCTGTGGGCCTGGCCACGGCGACCGAGCGGATCAGGACGACCGATATCGAGCGCGAGCAGTTGCGCGAGGAGCTTCGGTCCTTGTCGGCGGAGCTCAAGCAGCATCTGGCGGACTCTGAAAAGCAGCTCGACGCCTTGCGCAGCGATGCTTCTGCCTACCGCGAGACCGCCGGCCGGGCAGAAACGCAGCTGGAGGCAGAACGGCTGGCGCTGGAAAAAACAGCCGCGGAACTGACCATTGCGCGCGACAAGGTCGAGGCGCTGACGCGCGAGTCGCGCAACCTGCAGGCGAACGTGGCGGAGCTGGCGACATCGCTGGAACTGGAGCGTGAATCCGCAGCGGACAAGCTGCTGTTGCTGCAGGAAGCCAAGGAGGCGCTGTCGAACCAGTTCAAGTCACTGGCCAACGACATCCTCGATGAAAAATCAAAGCACTTCGCCGAGCAGAACAAGGTGCACCACGCCAGCTTGGGCCAGATCCTCGACCCGCTGCGCACCAAGCTGCATGAGTTCCAGGGCAAGGTGGAGCAGGTGTATGTGCAGGAGGGCAAGGATCGCACTGCGCTGGCCGAGCAGGTCAAGCAATTGATGGAGCTGAACCAGTCGCTGAGCCAGGACGCCAAAAACCTGACGCAAGCCCTGAAGGGGTCGAACAAGACCCAGGGCAATTGGGGCGAGCTGGTGCTGGAACGGGTACTGGAGTCGTCCGGCCTGCGCAAGGGCGAGGAATACCTGGTCCAGGACAGCCGCAGCCGCGAAGACGGCTCGCGCGGCCAGCCTGACGTGGTGATCCGGCTGCCGGAGGACCGGCACCTGGTGGTCGATGCGAAGATGTCGCTGATCGCGTATGAGCAGTTTGTACTGGCCGACACCGACAGCGAACGCGCCAGCGCGACCAAGCGCCACCTCGATTCCGTGCGCGCACATATCCGCGGCCTGTCCGAAAAAAATTACCAGAAACTGTATGAATTGCAGTCGCTCGATTTCGTGCTGATGTTCGTGCCGCTGGAACCGGCGTTCATGCTGGCCGTGACCGGCGACGACCAGTTGTTCATGGATGCCTGGAAAAAGAACGTGCTGCTGGTCAGCCCGTCGACCCTGCTGTTCGTGGTGCGCACCGTGGCCCACCTGTGGCGGCAGGAGTCGCAAAGCAAGAATGCGCAGGATATCGCGCATCGCGGTGCGGAGCTGTACGACAAGCTGGTCGGCTTTGTGCAGGACCTGGAGACGCTGGGCAATCGGCTCAAGATGGCGCAGCAGTCCTACGACTCGGCCCACAACAAGCTGGCGAGCGGCCGCGGCAATGTGATCCGGCAGGCGGAAATGCTGCGCGAGCTGGGCGTCAAGCCGACCAAGCAATTGCCACCGGTGCTGGTGGATGCGGCAACGCTGGAGCCGCTGGTGCTGCCGCCGCATTCGGATATTTCGAAGTCTGCGGCCTAGGGGCTGGGCGGGATATCGTCCCGCCCTACTCCGTCCGCCCTACTCCTCACGCAAGCGGTCTGACAAGCCGCTGACCCTGATGGTCTTGGTGCCGACCGCGCTGGTGATTGCTGCGGCTGTGCCAACGAGGACCAAGCCTTCTTTCGTCCGGGTCACGGCGGTGTAAAGCAGCTCGCGCGTGACCACGCGCGACGCCCGGCCCGGCAGCACCGTCATCACGTTGGCAAATTCCGATCCCTGTGCCCGGTGTACCGTCATTGCCCATGCGGTTTCGTGTTCCGGCAAGCGGGCGATGCCGACTGCGCGCCAGCCCTGGTCGCGGTCGGGAAACATCACCATCAGTTCACCGTTGGCGTCACGCAGCGCAATGCCGATGTCGCCGTTGGAGAGCCTTTGCGTGTAGTCGTTGCGCAGGATGGTGATGGGCCGGCCGACATACCAGGCTGCCTGCAATTGGGCGGGCATTTGCGGGGCAACAGGCAGGCTTGCCTTCAGGCGTGCAGTCAGCGCCGAGTTGATGCCTGTGACGCCGCGCCCGGTATTGCGGATGGCGCACAGCACGCGGAACTGGTCGAATGCGGCCAGCACCGCTGGCGGATCCTGCTCGGCCGCGTGCACGACGCGGGTGTAGGGCAGGAAGCTCTCCACGGCCACCGCCATTGCAGCCGGCGGCAGTTCGTCGCCGTCGTCGGCAATCCAGCCGATGTGCGGGGACTGCTGTTGCTGCAGCCAGGCCAGCGTGTCTGCCGCTGCGCCGGCCACCACCAGCGCGGCCAGTTGGCCGATGGCGGAATCCTTGCCGAAGCGATAGTTGCGGGTCAGCCAGACGACGGCATCC
>NZ_JAUSNH010000140.1 GCF_030645335.1 Lacisediminimonas sp.
GCCGTAGTTGCGGCGGATGTAGTTGACGATGGCTTCGTCGAACTTGTCGCCACCCACCCGCACTGAACCCTTGTACACCATGCCGCCCAGCGAAATGATGCCCACTTCAGTGGTGCCGCCGCCAATATCGACCACCATTGAACCGGTTGCCTCGGATACCGGCAGCCCGGCGCCGATGGCAGCGGCCATTGGCTCTTCGATCAGGAACACTTGCGATGCGCCGGCGCCGAGCGCCGACTCGCGGATGGCGCGGCGTTCGACCTGGGTCGAGCCGCAGGGCACGCAAATGATGATGCGCGGCGACGGCCTGAACAATTTCGTGTCGTGCACCATGCGAATGAACTGCTTGAGCATCTGCTCGGTCACGGTAAAATCAGCAATCACGCCGTCTTTCATCGGGCGGATTGCTTCAATGTTACCCGGCACCTTGCCCAGCATCTGCTTGGCTTCGCGGCCGACCGCCTGGATGGTTTTCTTGCCGTTGGGTCCGCCTTGCTGGCGAATGGCAACGACCGAGGGTTCGTCCAGCACAATGCCGATGCCGCGTACATAAATCAGCGTGTTGGCGGTGCCAAGGTCGATGGCCAGGTCGTTAGAGAAGTAACTGCGTAAAAATCCAAACATGGGTTTGTCCTGATCGCACCAGTAAAGGCGCTTATCGTGTGATGTGGGGAACGCTGCAGGTCGCGCCTGGTCAGGCACGGTCAATAGCGCGACATTCTACCTTATAATTCTGCCGGATTCGGATGAAGCAATTGGTAAAAATGGCCGAATATCACGCTGTTTTGCCAAGTTTTTACCGAAGAATAGACAACTTTTGCCATTTTAAAAATCTCGCCAAACCGCCTTCGCAAAGCGCACTGCCAACATGTCCCTAGCCCTTTCCGACGTCAAACGCCTGGCCGTACTGGCCCAGCTTGACCTCAGCGACGAAGCCGCTGCCGATACCCTGGCCAAACTCAACGACATCTTTGGCCTGGTGGAACAGATGAAGGCGGTCGACACCACCGGCGTGGCGCCGCTGGCGCAACCGATCACGGCCTGGGACCCGGACTTTTCGCTGCGCCTGCGCGACGATGTCGTCACCGAAGCCGACCGCCGGGAAGATTATCAAAAGCCGGCGCCCGCCACACAGGATGGACTGTATCTGGTGCCGAAAGTCATCGAATAAAAAAACGGGATTTTATCGGGCCCGGATAATCTCGGCCCCATATGAACAATGGACAATGGCCCGATGGAACAGGGCCGCACGGCGCCGGATTCCACAGCGTCCAACATTTTACCGAGTCTCATGCACAACAAAACCATCAAGGAGCTGTCTGCGCTTTTGCAGGGCAGGCACATATCGGCCACGGAACTGGCGCGCCACTATCTGTCGCGCATCGAGAACAGTGGCCTGAACGCCTGGTTGCACGTCGACCCGGCGCTGACGCTGGCGCAAGCGGGGGAGGCCGACCGCCGGCTGGCCGCTGGCGACGCCGGCCAACTGACGCCGCTGACCGGCATCCCGATCGGACACAAGGACATTTTCGTCACACGCGGCTGGCGTTCCACTGCCGGCTCGCGGATGCTGGCCAATTATGTGAGCCCGTTCGACGCTACTGTCGTGAAACAGTTCCTGCAGGCAGGTACGGTTACGCTCGGAAAACTGAACTGTGATGAATTTGCCATGGGTTCGTCGAACGAGAATTCCTGGTTTGGCGCGGTCAAGAACCCGTGGGATGAAACGGCTGTGCCGGGCGGCTCGTCCGGCGGCTCGGCGGCAGCGATTGCCGCCGGCCTGACGCCAGCGGCGACGGCAACCGATACCGGCGGTTCGATCCGCCAGCCGGCGTCCTTGTGCGGCGTGACCGGCATCAAGCCGACTTACGGTCGCGTTTCACGTTTTGGCATGATCGCTTTTGCCTCCTCGCTGGACCAGGGCGGCCCGATGGCGCGCACCGCCGAGGATTGCGCACTGTTGCTCAATGCGATGACCGGCTTCGATCCGGCCGACTCGACCAGCGTCGATCGGCCGGCCGAGGATTACACACGTGAACTGGGGCCGGGCCAGCCGGGCCTGCAAGGTCTGCGCATCGGCATCCCGCGCGAATACTTCGGCCCCGGGCTGGCGCCCGACGTCGAGGCCGCCGTGCGTGCCGCACTGAAGGAATATGAAGCGATGGGCGCGACCCTGGTCGATATCTCGCTGCCCAATACCGAACTGTCGATACCGGTGTACTACGTGATCGCGCCAGCGGAAGCGTCGTCCAACCTGAGCCGTTTTGACGGCGTTCGCTACGGCCATCGCGCCAGCGACTATACCGACCTGGCCGACATGTACCGCAAGACCCGCTCGGAAGGATTCGGTGAAGAGGTCAAGCGCCGCATCCTGGTCGGCGCTTATGTGCTGTCGCACGGTTACTACGATGCCTACTATTTGCAGGCACAGAAAATCCGGCGCCTGGTTGCGCAGGATTTCAAGCATGCGTTTGAAAAATGTGACGTGATCATGGGACCGGTTTCGCCCACCGTGGCCTGGGACCTGGGCGCCAAAGCGGACGATCCGGTAGCCAACTACCTGGGGGATATTTTCACCTTGTCCGCCAGCCTGGCCGGCCTGCCCGGCATGTCGGTTCCGTGCGGCTTCGGGCAGGGCGAAAAAAATGCGCGGCGGCCAGTCGGCCTGCAGCTGATCGGCAATTATTTCAGTGAGGCGCGCTTGCTCAATATCGCGCATCAGTATCAACAGCGCACCGACTGGCACTTGCGCCGGCCCCACAGCGCAGCGGAGGATCGGGCATGAACTGGGAAGTTGTCATCGGGCTGGAGACGCACACCCAGCTGACTACCGCGTCAAAGATATTCAGCGGCGCATCGACCCATTTCGGCGCTGCGCCCAATACCCAGGCCTGTCCGGTCGACCTGGCGCTGCCGGGTGTGCTGCCGGTCATGAACCGCGGTGCGGTCGAGCGCGCGATCCAGTTCGGACTGGCGATTGGCGCGACCATCGCGCCGCAATCGATTTTCGCGCGCAAGAATTACTTCTATCCGGACCTGCCCAAGGGCTACCAGATCAGCCAGTATGAAACGCCGGTGGTGCAAGGCGGCACCCTCAGTTTCATGCTGCAGGAAGGTGGCGAGCCGGTCTTGAAGACCGTGCAGCTCACACGCGCGCACCTGGAAGAAGACGCCGGCAAGTCGCTGCACGAGGACTATCACGGCATGACCGGCATCGACCTGAACCGGGCCGGCACGCCGCTGCTGGAAATCGTCACCGAGCCCGACATGCGCAGCGCCGCGGAAGCGGTGGCGTATGCCAAGGCGCTGCATTCGCTGGTCACTTGGCTGGGCATTTGCGACGGCAACATGCAGGAAGGCTCGTTTCGCTGCGACGCCAACGTGTCGGTGCGTCCGCGCGGACAGGAAGCCTACGGCACCCGCTGCGAGATCAAGAACCTGAACTCCTTCCGTTTCCTGGAGGAGGCGATCAATTATGAAGTGCGGCGACAGATCGAACTGATCGAGGATGGCGGCAGGGTGCGTCAGGAAACCCGGCTGTACGACCCGGACCGCAAGGAAACGCGCTCAATGCGCAGCAAGGAAGATGCGCAGGATTACCGCTATTTCCCCGACCCCGACCTGCCGCCGCTGGTGATCGCTGCGGACTGGATTGCCCGGGTAAAAGCCGGCATGCCCGAGTTGCCCGGCGCGATGCGCGAGCGCTTCGTGCAGGACTACGGCCTGCCGGAATACGACGCCGCAGTGCTGACGCAGTCCAAGGGCATGGCGACCTATTTTGAAGCCGTCGTGACCAGTGCCGGCCGCGAGCAGGCCAAGCCGGCTGCGAACTGGATGATGGGTGATGTTGCCTCGACCCTGAACCGCGAAAATGTCGATATCGCCGATGCGCCGGTCAAGTCGCACCAATTGGCGCTGCTGCTGACCCGGATCGCCGATGGCACGATCTCCAACAAGATCGCCAAGGAAGTGTTCGCCGCGATGTGGGAAGCCGGATCCGATTCGCCGTCACTGGCCGACGAGATCATCGAGGCCAAAGGCTTGAAGCAGATTTCCGACAGTGGCGAACTGGAAAAAATCATCGACGACGTGCTGGCGGCGAATGCGAAATCGGTGGAGGAATACCGCGCCGGCAAGGAAAAAGCATTCAATGCGCTGATCGGCCAGGCGATGAAGGCGACCAAGGGCAAGGCGAATCCGGCACAACTGACGGCCTTGTTGAAGCAAAAGTTAGGGTGACGGCGGCGATTGGCGGCGCACAGTGCGCCGTCCGGTTTCTCGCGCGGGGCAGCGGCTGCATCAGCCGCATGGCGCCCCGCATCCTTGGCTGGACCAGCAGCGCCTTGCGTAGCGTTACTTTACTGGCTGATCCCGTATCGGTCCCGATACGCCGCCACCGCTTCGCGATACTGCCCGAGCTCGCCACCGGCGTCCTGCCCTGACAGGTAAGCAAACAAGTCATCCAGGCTGGCGATTGCCACCACCGGAATGCCATACAGGCGGGTCACTTCCTGCACGGCCGACAAGGCGGACAATTCCTGGTCGCTGCCGGCGCGCTCCATACGGTCCAGTGCAATCAGCACCGCCGCCGGCGTGGCGCCGGCGGCGCGGATGATCTCGACCGACTCACGCACCGAAGTGCCGGCCGAAATGACGTCATCGACGATCACGACCCGCC
>NZ_JAUSNH010000121.1 GCF_030645335.1 Lacisediminimonas sp.
GCTACTGTGGTGGCCATGTCGTCTCCTTGTCTTGTCCTGGTGTGTGGCTGTGGCCGGCTTGATGGGGGCGCTTGCCGCTGGCAATCATGCGCGCCCGAGCGCCAATCCAATCATCGTACTGCCGGGGTCGCCGAGTTGCCAGCGCGCCGAAAAATGATCGACACCGGGCAAGACCAGCACGCGCGGCTGGTCCCGCGCACCCCGCCAGGCTGCGCCGAATTCGCGCGCCTGTCGCAAGTATTCATCGCCTTCATGTTCGCCCACGGCAATCGTCAGCGGGCACCAGACCAGGCGCGGCAGGCAGCGCGGACTGTTGCGGGCTACATGTTCGGGTTGCAGGTGCAGGGTCTCGTTGAGGAAGCACAGGCGTATCGGCTCCAGCTCGAAGATGCCGCTGATGGCGCAGGCATGTGTCATGGCCGGCATGCCGGCGCTGGCCAGCATCATCGCCGCGATATGGCCGCCGGCCGAGTGGCCGGAGATCGAGATGCGGGCAGGATCGCCGCCGTAGCGGGCGATATTGCTGGCCACCCAATGCAGCGAACGGCGGCATTGGGCGATCAATTCATCCATTGTCACGCCCGGCATCAGCGCGTAGTTCACCACCACCACGGTCACGCCTTGCGGCACGAAACCGTCGGCGATATAGCTGAAGTCTTTCTTGTCCAGCAAACGCCAGTAGCCGCCGTGGAAAAAAACATGCACCGGCGCGTCGGGCTGCGGCGCACGGAAGATGTCGAGCCGCTCGGCCGGGCTGTCGCCGTAGGGCAGGTCGAGCACGCAGTCATGGCTGGCGCGGGCGGCTTCGCACTTCTGTTCGCAATCGCGCAGGAAGCTGGCGAAATCGAAACCCGGCACCTTGTTGCGATTGTCGTATTCGCGGTCCAGTCCAGCGCGGTCATAGCCGCGGAACAGCAGCTTATTTTCCATGTTGCCGGGTTCCAGCCTGGCCAGCCTGGATGGCCGACAGGCGCTCCAGCACCTCGGACGTCGGCATCACGTCGGCGTACTTGCTGGCCATGTCGAACAGGTTGACCTTGTGCGAAACCTGCGAGCGGTCATACACCGCATCCTGCGGCACGATGGTCTTGTAGTTCAGCGAGCAGGCGTCCACCACGGTGCCGCGGATGCAGCCGCTGGTGGTGCAGCCGGTCATGACGAGTGTGTCGACTTTCAGGCTGACCAGGTAGCTGGCAAGCGAGGTGCCGAAAAATGCGCTGGCATGGTGTTTTGGTATGCAGATGTCGCCCGGCTGCGGCGCGACTTCGCGCACGAATTCATAGCCTTCCGGCGGGATCGTCATGACACCGGGCACCTTGTCAGCGAACTGGCCGCGGTCATGGCTGGCCTTGGGCGCAACATGCGGATAGATCACCGGCAGATTGTGGGCGCGAAACAGCGCGACCAGCCTGGCGATATGCGCCACTGCGCGCCAGCCGATCTCGCCGCAACTGGTCGGGTACTGTGCAATCGCCTGCTCGATCGGCATCGGGGTATTGCCGACGGTACGGTACTGGACGTCGATCACCAGCAAGGCGGCTCGTTCGCCGAAGCCGACCGGCTTGCCAAAGCCGGCGAGCCGGTAAATGTCCAGCTCCTGCTGGGGGATGATGTCGTCCCACGGATGGGTTTGCTTGTCCATTTTTCGCCTTTGTTCTATCGGTCAGATGGCGACCGTGTTGGCGTCGTAGGAGAACAGCCAGTCGTAGCGCTCTTTCATCTTGGCCGGACTCCAGTTCTGGTTCACATAGTCGGTCGCGGTGGCGGGATTGGCCAAGGCGTCATTGTGGAACACATACTGCATCGCCAGCGAGCGCTGGACCGTGGCGGCGCCGCGTTCGGCGCGCACGGCCGAGTAGCGCATCAAGGCTGCCGGCGTGTCGCCCTCACCCTGCATTTGCAGGCAGCGCGCCAGCACGCAGGCATCTTCGATCGACATGTTCACGCCCTGGCCCAGGTAGGGAACCATCGAATGGCAGGCGTCGCCCAGCAGGGTGGCGCGGCCGGTGCTCCAGCAAGCCAGCGGCTCGCGGATGAACAGGCCCCACTTGTACAGGGTCTCGGCGTTCTCGATCAGGTCGACGATATCCTGGTGCCAACCCTTGAAGTCTTGCAGGCAATCCGCAATCGAGCCTTGCTCCGACCAGGATTCGACGGTCCACTGGCTGGTTTCCGCCTGGCCGGAAAAGCTGACGAATTCCTGGTCCCCCTTGCGTACCGGATAGCTGGTCACGTGCGCCGTTGGTCCCAGCCAGGTCGAGGCCACCGGCAGTCGGTGATGTTGCGCCAGGCGTTCCATCGGCACCAGGCCGCGCCAGGCGACCGCATTGGTAAAGCGCCCGGGCGAGGGGCCGAATGCGGCCGCCCGCACTTTCGAATGCAGGCCGTCGGCGCCGACCAGCGCTGTGCCGCTGATGCTGCGGCCGTTTTCCAGTTGTAGTTGTACTTGTTGCCCGTCCTGCGTAAAGCCAGCGGCGCGGGAATCCAGGTGCAGCGCATCGGGCTTGATTGCCTGTACCGCTTCGGCCAGCACGCGGTGCAGTTCCGAGCGCAATACCATGATCAGGTTGTGGTCAGTGCCGGTCTGCTTGGTGTAGACCGACCATTCCTGGCCGGTGTTCCACATGCGCACGACGCGGTCGCGCGCCGACAGGTTGATGCTGTCGATGGCGGCTTGCAGGCCCAGCGCATTCAGCACCTTGGCGCCGTTGGGCGATATCCATAATCCGGCGCCGACCTCGCGCACTTGTGGCGCCTGTTCGTAGACGTCGACATCGATGCCTTGTTTCAGTAGCGCCAGCGCTGCCGTCAGTCCGCCCATGCCGCCGCCGGCGATCAATACATGCTGCTTGCTCATTCGGTGCTCCCCTCTCCAATTTTTTGGGGCGTGTTTGCGGCCAGTTGCGCCGCCACGTCCTTGATTGCTTCAATGATCTTCACGTAGCCGGTGCAGCGGCAGATGTTGCCGCGCAGGTAGTGGCGGATCTGTTCATCGGTCGGTTGCGCGTGCTCGGCCAGCAGGCTCTTTACCGCCAGCACCATGCCCGGCGTGCAGAATCCGCATTGCATGGCGCCGTGCTCGATGAAGGCGCGCTGGATCGGGTCCAGCCGTCCGCCCTGGCTCAAGCCCTCGATGGTGGTCACGCTGCGGCCGTCGGCGTCAGCGGCCAGCGTGCTGCAGCTCGACACCGGCAGGCCGTCGACCAGCACGGTGCAGGCGCCGCAGACTTCGACGTCGCACGAACGCTTGGTGCCGGTCAGGCCGAACTGGATGCGCAGTACGTCGATCAGCAGCTCGCGCGGTTCCACGCTGGCGCTGCGCTGTTCGCCATTGAGTTGCAGCACGATGTCGATGACGGGGTAGACAGGTGTCATGGGAGAAGGGTTCATGCCAGGCAAGCCTTTGCAGCACGGTGCACCAGCACCGATGCCAGGTGTCGTTTGTAATCGGCGCTGCCGTGCAGGTCGTCCTGCGCGTCCAGTGCCGCGCACAGCGCCGGCGCGTGCTGTTCGATGGTGGCGGCAAGCGCATGCGCGGGCAGGCCTGCGCACAGATCTTCCAGCGCCGCCAGCCTGGTCGGCGGCGCGCACAGGGCGCCGACCCAGAAGCGCCAGGCCAGCTTGCCGCCATTGTCGATGCAGACGGCAGCCACGCCGGCGGCCGGACGCTCAAGCTGTCCGAATGCGCGGTAGGCGGCGCGCATGCCGGCCGCCGGCAGGGGCAATTCAACGGCCACCATCAATTCGCCATCCGCGCGCGCGGTGGTGAATTCGCCGAGGATGAATTCGCCCATCGGTATCCGGCGCTGGCCATTCGGGCCGGCCAGCAGGACCACGGCGTCCAGCGCGCACAGCAAGGCCGGAGGGTCCGCATGCGGTTCGGCAAAACACAGGTTGCCGCCGATCGTGCCGGCTACCCGGACGCGTATGTTGGCCACGTTATCCGACAGTTCGGCATAGGCCGGAAAGTGCTCGCGCACCAGCGCGTGCTGCGCGATCTGGTAATGGGTCGACAGTGCACCGATCACCAGCTTGTCGCTGTCGATCCGGATGCCGTGCAGTTCCGGCACGCGCTTGATGTCGACTACCTGCGCATAGCGCAGCACGCGCGCCTTCATCGCGATCAGCAGTTCGGTGCCGCCAGCGTAGGCGGTGGCGTCGTCGCCATGTTCGGCCAGCAGGGCCAGAGCCTGCGCCAGCGTGTCGGGACGATGCAATGCAAAGCGTGCGGGCAACATCAGACTGTCTCCAGTTCGGCCCGCAGGCGGCGTTCGAATTCAATGAACAGCTCTTCGGATTTTTTCTTGACCACCGAATAGCCCAGCGAGGCCAGTCGCCCGTTGACCTGCATGTCGGCATCGACGGCCAAGCGGGCGCCACCATCCGGCAATGCAGCCAGCCCGACTGTCAGCAGCACTTCCAGCGTGGTGCCGGTGAACTTGTCGCGGCCGCTGGCGCGCATGCGCACACGGCTTGGCGCGGTGTGTTCTTCGACCTTGATGTCGGTGGGCATTTCCAGCTTGAACGGTCCGATCTTTTGCTTCATCACGGCAGCGTAGGATTCCAGCGGCGTGATTTCCCGCACGTTCTCGCAACCCGGGATCAGGGCGGCGACGCGCTGCACGTCGAAAAACAGTACCCACAGCCGTTCCGGTGTGGCCGGCAAGTCGGCGTTGATGGTGAAGTTCATGGTTTGTTTGCGTGTTTGGCTTGTTGCAGTGCGCGCCATACGCGCTCGGGCGTCAGCGGCAATTCCCGTATCCGTATGCCATGACTTCTGGCGAGTGCATTGGCAATGGCCGGTGCCACCGGCAGGATGGCGCCCTCACCCATGCCGCGCGCGCCGCCCGGTCCCGGGCCGTCGCCACTTTCGATCAGCAAGGTCAGCATGTCGTGCGGCGATTCATCCAGCGTCGGCACGTGATAGTCGAACAGGGTGCCGTTGATCAGCTGGCCGTCTTCATAGACATATTGCTCGGACAGCGCGTGGCCCAGGCCCATGATGGCAGCGCCTTCGTCCTGGCCTTCGGCCGCCTTGCGATTGATCACGCGTCCGACATCGGCGGCGCTGACGTAGCGCGCCAGCCTGATGGCGCCGGTATCCTCGTCGAGTTCGATTTCGCAAATGCCGGCGGCGGTTTCCCAGAACAAGGGCGCTATTGCAAAGTCGCCTTGCCGGGTCTTGGGCGTGACGCGGCCCACGCCTACGAATTCGCCGCTGTCGATGCCCTGGAAACGTCGCAGCAGTTCGCGCAGGCTGAATGTTCCCTGCGGACCGGTCACGCCGGCTTCGCACAGTTCCCAGGTGAGGGCCGTCGTGGCGTCGCCGCCGAAGACATCGATTGCCATTTGCCGCACCTGCTGCACGATGTCGGCGCAAGCCAGCTCCACCGCCAATCCGGTAATCACGGTGGAACGGCTGGCGCCGGTGCCCCAGTCGTAGGGAGCATGCTCGGTGTCCGGCTCGGCGGCCGTCACCCGCTGCAAGGGCTGGTTCAGCGCGGTCGATGCGACCAGGCGCTGGACGCCGCGCGTACCCTGGCCGATTTCCACCGTATTGGCCAGCACCCGCACCGAGCCGTCCGCCTTGAGCCGGACGATGGCGCTGCCGATCGGCATGATGCCGGGGTCAGTGGCGGCAACCGCCATGCCGCGTGCGCGCTGTCCATCGTCGGCGCCGGCCAGCGCCGTCATCGCGTCCGCGGCCTGGCGCAATGCACCCTTGAGATCGACGTCGAGCGCACGCAAGTCCGGCTTGATGGTCTCGCCTTTCTCGACCATATTGGCCAGCCGGAATTCAATCGGGTCGCGCCCGAGTGCGGCTGCCATGATGTCCATTTGCGATTCGGTCGCCCACACGCCTTGCGGCCCGCCGATCGAGCGAAACGCAGCGCCAGGGACGGTGTTGGTATAGACCGCCACCGCTTCCAGTCGCAGGTTGGGTATGCGGTACGGGCCGATCGCGCGGATTGCGGCCTTGATCGCCACCGCCGGGCCGGTGTCGGCATAGGCGCCGCCGTTCATCACCACCCGCACCGACTTGGCCAGCAGCTTGCCATCGGCATCCACCGCGGTTTTCAGGCTGATGTCGGCCGACAGGCGGCGACAGGTCAGCATCGATTCCTGGATCGACAGGCAGACCCGTACCGGCCGTTTGGCTTTCCAGGACAGCGCCGCCACCAGCGGGTCGATCTTGACCGAGGCCTTGCCGCCGAAACCGCCGCCGACATAGGGCGAGTGCACGCGCACTTGCGCCAGCGCGATGCCAAACAGATCCGAGCAGACCCGCTGCACGGCGGTCGGCGTCTGGCCGCAGCTCCACAGCTCCAGGCTGTCGTCGCGGCAATCGGCAATCACGACATGCGGCTCCATCGCGTAATGGAACACCATCGGGAAGCTGAAAGTGTCCTCGAAAATCCGGTGTGCGCGGGCAAACGCCTGCTCCGGCTGGCCGGATTCGTAGGCGTAGTCCTGGAAGATATTGGACCCTGCTACCGGGGTTGCCTTGCCGCGGAAATAAAAATCGCCGAGCGCCGTCATGTTGTCATGCAGGATCGGCGCGCCGGCTTCCATTGCCTCGGCCGAGGTGGTGACGTAGGGCAGCGGTTCGATGTCGACCAGGATCGCGTCCAGCGCTTCTTCTGCGCTGAACTCGTCGACGGCGGCAATCGCGGCAATCGGATCGCCCACATAGCGCACGCGATCGATTGCAATCACCGGACGATCCTTCAGCGACAAGCCCCAGAATGGGCTGCCGCCAGGCAGCCTGGCCAGGTCGGCGCCGGTCAGGATCGCGACCACGCCGGGCATGGCCAGCGCCGCCGAGATGTCGATGCTGCGGATGCGTCCGTGCGGCACGGTGCTGCGCAGGATCCGGCCGTGCAGCATGCCGGGGATGACCAGGTCGCTGGCGAATTTCGCCGCCCCGGTCACCTTTTCCAGGTAGTCGCTGCGCGCCTCGGTGTTGCGCTGTAATTCCTTGACATCCATCCGGCGCCCCAGTCCTTCAATGTGTCAGTTGGACAGCGAGATGTTGGCGCTCTTGATCAGGCGGCCCCATTTTTCGGTGTCGCGCAGCTCACGTTGCTTGAGCGCGGCTGGCGTGCTGGTGTCCGGCTCGACGCCGGCGCCAAGCAAGCGTGCGCGGATTTCTGGCGTCTGGAAACCCTTGCCGATTTCAGCCGAGAGCTTGTTCAGGATCTCGGCTGGCGTACCCGCTGGCGCATACACGGCAAACCAGGTCGATGCATCGAAGCCTGGCGAAACGGTTTCTGCAACCGTTGGCACATCCGGCAAGGCCACTGCGCGTTTTGGCGTGGTCACCGCCAAGGCTTTCAGGCGGCCCGACTTGATGTGCTGCAGCACGGCCGGGCCCTGCTCGATGCCCATCAGCACGCGGCCGGCAATCAGGTCCGTCACCATCGGCGCGCTGCCCTTGTAGGGTACGTGGAACATGTCGGTGCCGGTGGCCTGCTTGAACAGTTCGACGAACACATGCTGCGAAGTGCCGGGGCCGGCCGATGCATAGCCGTGCTTGCCGGGAGCCGCCTTCAGCATGGCGACCAGTTCCTGGATGGTGTTGATCGGCAGCGTCGCCGGCACCACCACATACGAGGGGTTGATGCCGACCGTCGTCACCGGCGTCAGGTTGGCCTGGGTCTTGCCCATGTTTTCATTGAGCAGCGGCAGGATCGTGTGCAAGGAGGCCGCACCGATCAGCAGCGAATAGCCATCGGGCGGCATGCGTGAGGCGAGTTCCGCACCGATCATGCCGGACGCACCCGGCTTGTTGTCGACCACCACCGGCTGGCCCCATGCCTTGGTCAGCGTGTCGCCCACTGCGCGGGCATACAAATCGGTTGCGCCGCCGGGAGGAAAGGGCGCCACGATCTTGATCGGCTTGTTGGGAAAGTCCGCAGTCTGGGCGAAGGCGGCAGGCGCTGCGGCCATGACCAGGGTCACGAGAAATGAACGGACGAACAGGCTTTTACGCATGCGAAAACCTCCAGATGGCAGGGCGGGCTTTTTCGGGTTTCCGAGTCGGGTTGGCCCTGGTGTGGCGCCAGCGCCCTTGCCGGATGGCGCACCGGCGCTGGCCTCTTTCCCGAATCGATTCTCTTAAAACAGAATTGCATTCTATTTAGCAGAATCCGGGGGTGTCAACTATAATTTCCCGCAATCTTCCCCAAAACCCTATCCGGTCGGAGTCGTCGTTGACTGAAAAACAATCTGGTGTTGCTGCTGTCGAGCGTGCGCTTGCCATCCTGAACAGTTTCAGGCCGGGCGATGGATCGCTCAGCCTGCATGACATCGCCGAACGTACCGGTCTGTACAAGAGTACGATCTTGCGGCTGATCGTGACGCTGACGCAGTCGCACTGCATCCAGCGGCTCGATGATGGCCGCTACCAGCTCGGTTCAATGCTGCTGCACTGGGGAAGCATGTACCAGTCTTCGCTGCGGCTGGACGACCATGTGTTGCCGGTTTTGCGCAAGCTGGTCGACCAGACCCTGGAAGGCGCGTCGTTTTTCACGCGCGAAGACAATGTGCGGGTGTGCCTGTTCCGTGTCGATTCGCCGCGCATGTTGCGCGACCACGTACGCGCCGGCGACTTGCTGCCGCTCGACAAGGGTGCCGCGGGGCGCGTGTTGTGCACCTTCGATCGGCAATTGCAGCCGGCCGGCAAGATGCCGACCTCGCCATTGGTCGTAACGATAGGAGAGAGGGAAGCGGAAATCGCGGCGGTTGCCGCGCCGGTGTTCGGCGCCGGCGGCAGCTTGCGGGGTGCGCTCGCCGTTTCCGGTCCGAGTACGCGCTTCGATGCACTCGCGATCCAGAAGATTTCCGATGCGGTGTACGAAGCGGCAGTCGACCTTACGCGCCGGCTCGGCGGCCACCCGGGCATGTTGCCGCCGTATGGTGGACCGCCTGAAACAAACCGGTCATCGCGCTAGATCACCAGCGCGATCCGGCATCAGAACCCGGACAGAACGCTGGCTATCAGAATTCGACAGCCTGGCCGGGTTCGATCGCATACACCTTGGTGGGACTGCTGCCCAATGCCGAAATGTACTCGGCCGGTGTGCCCTTGAGCACCGGAATCGTACCGTAGTGAATAGGGATTGCGTACTTCGGCTTGATCATGTCGCGTGTGGCCACGGCGGCGTCCTTGGGCGACATCACGAAATGCCCGCCAATCGGAATCAGCACCAGGTCCGGCTTGTAATAGGAGCCGATCAGGCTCATGTCGCCGAACAGGCCGGTATCGCCCATATGGTAAATCTTGAAGCCGTCTTCCATTTCAATGATGAAGCCGGCCGGCTCGCCGCCCACATGCACCTCGTCCTTGCCGGTTGCGGCATTCTTGTGCGCCACTTCGGAGCTGTGTTCCGCACGGGTCTGGGTGATCTTGATCTTGTCGCCCAGCGGCATGACGGTTCCGCCCTTGCCAAAGCGCACCGCCTGCGTGGCCGGCACCAGGCCCAGCGCCGCAAAGGTTTGCATCAGCCCGGCCGGACCGTAGATCGGCGCATTGTTCAATTTTGCCAGCGCAGGCGCATCGGCCATATGGTCGAAGTGACCGTGGGTGACCAGGATCAGGTCCACTTTGCCCAGCGCGCCCAGGTTCTTGTAGGCCGCCGGTGTCTTCGGATTGCTGGTCAGCCAGGGGTCGATGACGATCACCTTGCCGCCCGGGGTCGTGATCTTGGTCGTTGCCTGGCCAAGCCACTGCACCTGGGTCTTGTTCTGGGCCGATGCCCATGTTGCCGCGCCCGCGAGGCTGGCGAACAGGACCGCCGCGACGGCACGCATGTAATGACGATGACGCATGACTGCTCCTTGTGTTTTTGTGTCGAAGATCATGGACTGGCGCCCCGGCCACGGGAAATCATGGCCAAAGAGCAATTTTTTCTGCTGGACTGAAAGCGTAAAAATTATAGGCCAGTTCCGCATTGTCTTCTTGCCAGCGCCCAAAAGCAGCCGCAATGGCTTATCGCCAATAGGTGATTATGCGTATCTGGTTAACACGTGAATAACATGATAATGCAATGCAACATCGGTATAAAATCTTCCAAAACCCTCTGTTTTCAAGGGATTTCACGATCAAATGCTCTTGGATATGGTGCAAAGCACCATGAAAACAGCCATTGCGCTGAAATCGTTGTTCGTTAAAAATCACGCCTTGGCTAAAAGCAAGGCCTAAAAAATTTCAAAGGAGAGTGGCAGCAATGCACATCAAGAATCAGAAGGACTTCTGGGCGGGAGTGATGTTCATCCTGTTCGGCGGTTTCTTCGCCGGTTTCGGCACGCAATACACCTTTGGCACGGCTGCCCGCATGGGGCCCGGCTATTTCCCGACCGTGCTGGGCGTCTTGCTGATCGTACTTGGCCTGGTGGTCGCCGTCACCGGCCTCTCCAAAAACAATACCGAAGAAAAAGTCGATCGTTTTGCATGGGATGTGCTGGGCCTGATCATCGGTTCGGTAGTCCTGTTCGGTGCGCTGCTCAATCCGCTCGGACTGATCGGCTCGCTGCTGGTGCTGATCCTGGTGTCGAGCTATGCCAGCCATGAGCACACGTGGAAGGCATCGCTGGGCAATTCGGTCGTCCTGATCTCGCTTTGCATGTTTGTTTTCGTCTATGCGCTCAAGCTGCAATTCCAGCTCTGGCCTATATTTTTGAGGAGCTAAGGAGCAACCATGGAAACATTACTCGCAAACCTGGGAACCGGATTTGGTGCTGTGCTGGCGCTGTCGCCGTTCAGCATCATGGGCATCACGTTCCCGATGCCGATGAACCTGGTGTACTGCCTCATCGGCACCGTCATCGGCACCCTGATCGGCGTGCTGCCCGGCCTTGGCCCGATCGCCACCATCGCCATGCTGCTGCCGGCAACCTACGCATTGCCGCCGCTTGGAGGCCTGATCATGCTGGCCGGTATTTATTACGGCGCGCAGTACGGCGGCTCCACCACGGCCATCCTGGTCAACCTGCCGGGTGAGACCTCGTCGGTCGTGACCTGTATCGATGGCTACCAGATGGCGCGCCGTGGCCGCGCTGGCGTGGCGCTGTCGACAGCGGCAATGGGCTCGTTCTTTGCCGGCTGCGTCGGCACGCTGCTGTTGGCTGCATTTGCTGCGCCGCTGGCGGAAGTCGCCTTCAAATTCGGTCCTGCCGAATACTTTTCGCTGATGGTGCTGGGCCTGATCGGCGCCGTGGTGCTGGCGTCGGGCTCGCTGGTCAAGGCCATTTGCATGATCGTGCTGGGCCTGCTTGGCGGCCTGGTCGGTACCGACGTCAACACCGGCGTGTCGCGCTATGCGTTCAACATTCCGGAACTGACCGATGGCATCGGCTTTGTCGCCGTCGCCATGGGCGTGTTCGGTTTCGCCGAAGTAATCACCAACCTTGAACAGAAAGACAAACGGGAAGTGTTCACCAACAAGGTGACCAACATGTTCCCGACCAAGGAAGACTTCAAGCGGATGATCCCGGCTGTGCTGCGCGGTACCACGCTCGGGTCGGCGCTGGGAATCCTGCCTGGCGGCGGTGCTGCGCTGGCTGCTTTCGGCGCCTATTCCCTGGAGAAGAAAGTCTCCAAGCATCCGGAAGAATTCGGCAAGGGCGCAATCGAAGGCGTGGCCGGCCCGGAGTCGGCCAACAATGCTGCGGCCCAGACCTCGTTCATCCCGCTGCTGACATTGGGCATTCCGCCCAACGCCGTGATGGCATTGATGGTCGGCGCGATGACCATCCATAACATCCAGCCGGGTCCGCAAGTCATGACCAGCAACCCGACCCTGTTCTGGGGCCTGATCGTGTCGATGTGGCTGGGCAACCTGATGCTGATCATCCTGAACCTGCCGCTGATCGGCATGTGGGTCAAGCTTCTGACCGTGCCTTACCGCTTCCTGTATCCATCGATCCTGACGTTCTGCTGTATCGGCGTCTATACCGTCAACAACAGCACTTTCGACGTCTTCATGACGGCCGGGTTTGGCGTGATGGGATACATTTTCCTGAAGCTGGGTTGCGAAGGCGCGCCGCTGTTGCTCGGTTTCGTGCTGGGACCAATGATGGAAGAAAACTTCCGTCGTTCGCTGCTGCTGTCGCGTGGTGACTTCACGGTGTTCTTCACCCGTCCGCTGTCGCTCGGATTGCTTTTGGCAGCAGCATTGCTGATCGTGATCGTGGCATTGCCGGCGATCAAGTCCAAACGCGAAGAAGCGTTCCAGGAAGAGACGTGACCTGCTGACTCAGGCAGTCCGGATGGGCGGGTGATGAACCCGCCCATTTTTTTTGCTTCAGGCCGCCATCGCCAGCTTGCCGCACGCGGCATGGCGCCGCAGGGCCGTCAAACGTTGTCGCTGAACCGGTCGCGCAATTCGCGCTTGAGCACCTTGCCGATCGGACTGCGTGGCAGCGTGTCAAGCAGCCGGACTGCGGCGATCCGCTGCATTTTCCCCAGCCGCTCGTTGCACCATGCCAGCAACGCAGCTTCGTTGGCCGTGTGCCCGCTGCGCGCCACCACGAACGCAACCGGCGTCTCCCCCCACTTCTCGGACGGCACGCCGACGACGGCGGCATCGGCCACCGCCGGATGCGCCAGCAGCACCGCTTCGAGGTCGGTCGGATAGATATTGAAGCCGCCGGAAATGATCATGTCCTTCTTGCGGTCCAAAAGGACCAGGAAGCCGTCTGCATCGAAATGCCCGAGGTCGCCGGTGCGGATGAACCGCTTGCCGGACGGGTCGAACCATTCCGCTTCCGCGGTCTTGTCCGCTTGCTTGAAATAGCCGGTCATCATCGAGCCTGAGTGGCCGACGATTTCGCCGGTCTCACCCGCTTCGACCTGCTTGCCCTGCTCATCGATGAGCCGGATGTCGTGGCCCGGCGCCGGCAGGCCCACCGTGTGTAATTTGTCCGGATACAAATGGGCCGCCAGCGTGCAGGTGCCGCCGCCTTCGGTCATGCCGTAGTACTCGACCAGCCCGCCCGGCCAGCGCCGCAGCACATCGGCCTTGAGCGCCGGCGCAAACGGCGCACTGGTGCTGAACTTCATGCGGAATGCGGACAGGTCGTAGCGGTCGAAATCGGGATGCGCCATCAGTCGCTGGTATTGCACCGGCACCAGCATCGCGTGCGTGGCGCGCACCTTTTGCGCCATTTCCAGGAAGCCGGTGGCGTCGAACTTCGGCATGATCGCCGCAGCGCCGCCGAGTCCGATCGCAGGGAACAGGCTGACCAGCGTCGTGTTGGAATACATCGGTGTCGAAAGCAGCACCACCGCGTCCGGCCCATAGCCGGTCAGGCGGCCGCGATTGATGTGCATCCAACGCATCGAATGCGGCTGCATGATGCCCTTTGGCGTGCCCGTCGTGCCCGACGAGTAAATGATGTTGAAGGCCCACGACGGCTCGATCTTTACCGGCCGCGCCGCGTTGGCGTCGCCCAGCCAGTCCAGCCAGCGCACGCTGCCGGGCGCCGCAGCGCTGCCCGTGCTATCGCCGCCGCTGTCGAGCATGACCCGACGCAGCGCCGGCAGGCTGGTCGCCCGGTCAAGCAGGCCGGCGCTGGCTGCATCGAGCAGCAGATGGGTGGCTTCGCAATCGCGCAGCATGGCGGCCAATGCATCCGGGGTCGACGAAGGCGCCAGCGGTGCGACCACAGCGCCCGCGCGCAGCGCGCCCAGGAAGGCCACGGCGTAGTCGATCGAGCCTGCGGCGCAAATGGCAACGCATTGTTGGGGCTCAAGGCCGTCGCGCTGCAGGCTGGCGGCGACCCGGTTTGCCAGGTGATCGAGTTCGCCGTAGTCGATGCTGCGCGCCGCCTCGATTAAGGCCATGTGGCGCGGATTGGCGGCAGCATGCTGCGCCAGCAGGTCGGAAATGGAAATGAATGCAGGATCCGGCGACGCAATGGTGGTCATGGCATGGACTGAAATGGCGCCTGCGGGCAGGCGGGACTGGCGGTCGGGGAGGCGGCCCGGGCGGCAAGGTGACTCATGTCGGCCGGGGTGCAAAAATATCTATTCTAAACAACTGTCCGGCCAGCCAGCGCCCGATTTGTGGTTCGATGCAGACGGGCTGGCCGGCCGATCGACTTTGCTGCGAAGCGGGCGGGCCGGGCCGGTATAATCGTGCGCATCCCGCAACTCATTGCGCAGCGCCACGCGCCGCCGCCATTCCATGCTCGCCCTACAGAAACAACAGATAGTCGATCTTTTCCTGTCCGCGCTCGCGCCGATAGTGGACGGATCGGGGCTGTCGCCCGTCGTCACGCTCGAGCGCCCGCGCGATCCTGCGCATGGCGACATGGCGTGCAACATCGCCATGCAACTGGCCAAGCCGCTCAAGCGCAATCCGCGCGAACTGGCGCAAATGCTGGTGGCGGCGGTGCTGGCCGACCCCCGCCGCATCGGACTGGTCGAGTCGGCCGACATTGCCGGCCCCGGCTTCATCAACCTGCGGGTGGCGGCGGCAGCGCGGCAATCGGTGGTGCATGCAGTGCGCGAGCAGCTTGGCCGCTTTGGCATCAGCGATGCCGGCAAGGGCCAAAAAGTGGTGGTTGAATTCGTTTCCGCCAACCCGACCGGGCCCCTGCATGTGGGGCACGGCCGCCAGGGCGCGCTGGGCGACGCGCTGTCGGCGCTGCTGGAATCGCAGGGATACGATGTCACCCGCGAGTTCTACTACAACGACGCCGGTGCGCAGATCGGCAACCTGGCCTATTCGGTACAGGCGCGCGTGCGCGGCCTGAAGCCCGGCGATCCGCACTGGCCCGAGTCCGCCTACAACGGCGATTACATCGCCGATATCGCGGCCGACTTCCTGGCCAGGAAGACCGTATCAGCCAGCGATGGCGAACCGGTAACGGCCAGCGGCGACCAGAACGACCTGGAATCGATCCGCCTGTTTGCCGTGGCTTACCTGCGCCGTGAACAGGATCTCGACCTGCTCGCTTTCGGTGTGCGCTTTGACAACTACTTCCTCGAATCCTCGCTGTACCACGACGGCCGGGTTGAACAGGCAGTTGCCGCGCTGACCCGGGCCGGCAAGACTTACGAGCTCGACGGCGCACTGTGGCTGCGCACCACCGAGTATGGCGACGACAAGGATCGCGTCATGAAGAAATCCGACGGCTCCTACACCTATTTCGTGCCGGATGTCGCCTATCACATCACAAAATGGCAGCGCGGCTTTGCCAAGGCGATCAACGTGCAGGGCAGTGACCACCACGGCACCATTGCCCGGGTGCGCGCCGGCCTGCAGGCCGCTGGCGTTGGCATACCGCCGGCTTATCCCGACTATGTGCTGCACAAGATGGTGACCGTGATGCGCAATGGCGAAGAGGTCAAGATCTCCAAGCGCGCCGGCTCCTACGTCACGCTGCGCGACCTGGTCGAGTGGTCCACTGGTCCGCTTGAAGAGGACCAGCAGCGCGACCTGACCCGCGGCCGCGACGCCGTGCGTTTTTTCCTGATTTCGCGCAAGGCCGACACCGAGTTCGTGTTCGACGTCGACCTGGCGCTGGCGCAGTCCGACGAGAACCCGGTGTACTACGTGCAGTACGCCCATGCCCGGATCTGTTCGGTGCTGGCCCAATGGGGCGGCGACGAGAGCGAACTGGCTGGCGTTGACCTGTCCCCGCTGGTATCGGCGCGGGAGTCGGTGCTGCTGGGCAAGTTGTCGGCCTATCCCGAAGTGCTGGAGCGGGCGCTGGAAGAGCTGGGTCCGCACCAGCTGGCCTTCTATCTGCGGGAACTGGCCGGCGAACTGCACAGCTACTACAATGCGGAACGTGTGCTGGTCGACGACAATGCCGCCAAACTGGCCCGGCTGGCGCTGCTCACTGCAGTGCGACAGGTCATCCGCAACGGCCTGGGCCTGTTGGGCGTATCGACACCGGCACGCATGTAAGACGCGCAAAGACACATAAAACACACAAGAGCGGAACCAGCATGCAGAAAGCAAAAAACAGGCAGGCGGGCGGGACCCTGCTTGGCCTGATCCTGGGCCTGGTCATCGGCCTTTCCATCGCGGTGGTGGTTGCCATCACGATCAAGAATACGCCGCTGCCTTTTACCAACAAAGTCGGGCGGCCGGACAAGGCGCCGGATGCGGCCTCGGCCACGCCGCCGGTCGATCCCAACCGCGCGCTGCGCGGCAAGGAGGCGGCGCGCGCTGGCGACGCCGCGCCAGCCAAGCCGGCCGACGAAGCCAAGCCGGCAGATACCGCGCGTGAAGCGGCACAAGCCGCCCGGGAGGCGTCCAGGGAAGCCTCCCGCGAGGCCGTCAAGGAAGCTGCCAGGGAAACCGCCAGGGACGCCGCTGTAAAGGCGGAGAGCCGCGCCGACAGCAAGGCGCCGGTAGTGGATAAATCGGCGGCCGCCGACAGCCGCATTGCCAAGGCCGAGCCCTCGTCAGCAGCCGATGAGAAATTCACCTACTATTTGCAGGCAGGCGCATTCCTCGAGAAGGCAGACGCCGAGAACACCAGGGCCAAGCTGGCGCTGATGGGCATCAGCGCCAATATCGCCGAGCGCAAGAATGACAATGTCACCTTGCATCGTGTGCGCATCGGCCCGTTCGCGCAGCTCGAGGCAATGAACCGCGTGCGTGGCAAACTGACCGACAATGGCGTGGATGTTGCCGTGGTGCGGGTACCGAAATAACCGACAGCGAACAAACAAAGGAAGATTCCCTCATGCGTACGATCAAGCACTTCCTCGCAGCATGCAGCCTGGGCCTTGTGGCGCTGTCAGCCAGCGCCACGCCGGCCAATCCGCAAAATGGCGTGGATTACCGCACGCTGGACAAGGCCCAACCGACCGAAGCCGGCAAGAAGGTCGAAGTGACCGAGTTCTTCTGGTACGCCTGCCCGCATTGCTACGCGCTGGAGCCGGCCCTGGTGGATTGGGTCAAGAAGCAGGGCGACCGCATCCTCTTCAAGCGCGTGCCGGTGGCATTCCGCGAATCCTTCATCCCGCAGCAAAAGCTGTATTACGCGCTGGAAGCGATGGGTGAAGTCGGGCGGCTGCACAGCAAGGTATTTTCGGCCATCCATGCCGATCGCCAAGCCATCAACACCGACGCCACGATCACGGATTTCGTCGTCAAGAACGGGCTCGACAAGAAGAAATTCCTGGACGTCTACAACTCGTTCGGCGTGCAGACCAAGGCCCGGCGCGCTGCCCAGTTGCAGGGCGATTACAAGGTCGACGGCGTACCGATGGTGGCCATTGGCGGCAAGTACCTGACCTCGCCATCGATCGTCGGCGCAGCGATGGGCAACCAGCCCGAGCCGGTGTTGCACGCGGCGGCCTTGCAGGTGATGACGCACCTGGTGGCAAAGGTGGAGAAGGAAGCAGGCGCGCAGAAATAGACGACGCACAATGCGTGCCCGGGTGACATCGCCCGGGCTGCGCTTTGCGATTGCCCGGTCGTCCTGGATTTTTCGTGACTGCCGGCGTCCTGCCGGCAGCCTCGGCAATCGCAACATCAGGCGCTATCAGGACCTTGCGCTGAACCTGAATACGCCGTGCTCGTCCTGTGTGCGCACCAGGCTGCCAGCCAGCCACAGTTGGTGCAGGTGCGCCAGCGCCTCTCCCAGTGCGAACGAAATCTGGTGCGCATCGAGCTTGCGCCGGAACATGACCGGCACGATATCGAAGCCCGACATCGGCGCCTCGCGGCATGCCACCAAAACTTCTTCCAGCCGTTCGGCATGATGCTCGCGCAATTGCCGTATCCGGATATGCATGCCACGAAACGGTTTGCCGTGTGATGGCAACACCAGTGTGTCACCCGGCAGCGACGAAAACTTGCCCAGCGAGTCCAGGTAAAGCTGGACCGGATTGCCATCCGGCTCGAAACATTGCACCGAGACATTGGTCGAAATGCGCGGCAGCACCATGTCGCCGGCGATCAGCAGATTGCGTTCTTCGTTATACAGCGCAGCGTGTTCCGGCGAATGGCCAAAACCTGTAATGATGCGCCAGGCGGCATTGCCGATGCGGATTGACTGTCCGTCAATCATGCGCCGGTAGCTCGTCGGTACCGATGGCACCAGCGACGCATAGTGGTTCCTGCGCTGCCGGACTTCTTCAGTGACTTCGCCTGCCAGTCCATTGCGACGGAAATGCTCCACCATCGAGGCGCTGTCGAATCCCGGCAAGCCGGCCGACATCATGCGGGCGACCGCGTATTCGCCGGCAGTGGTCCATAGCTGTACTCCCCAGCGCTGGCAAAGCCAGCTTGCCAGCCCCATGTGGTCCGGGTGGTAGTGGGTGGCGATGACACGCAGCACTGGCCGGCCTTGCAAGGCCGTGGCGAACACGCTTTCCCAGGCCGTGCGGGTCGGATCGGTGGCAATGCCGCAGTCGATCACGGTCCAGCCGCGCACCATGCCCTGCCCGTTGTCCTGCTCGTCTTCCAGCAACCACAGGTTGATGTGGTTCAGCGCAAAGGGCAGCGCCATGCGCAGCCAGAGCACGCCAGGGGCTACCTGGTGCACGCCGCCGGTTTCCGGCAAGGTGTCGCCCAGGGGGTAATCCAGTTCCAGCTCAAGATGATTCATCACTCTTTCTCAAAACAAAGCGTGGCCGGCATCTGCTGTCCATTTGCCGGCCACGCGCTACAATGCATCGATGGTTTTCCAGTCGTCGACCGCAATTCTAGTTCACTAATCGTCTGGCGCGCTGCCAGTGCCTTGTCGGCGCTTCCTGCCCGCTGCATTCGAGGTCCCCATGCTTCATGTTCCCGGCCTGAGTTTTGACCACGGCGAAGACATCGCCGCCCTGCGCGAGAGCGTGCAACAATTTTCCGCCGCCGAGATTGCGCCGCGCGCTGCCGATATCGACCGCAGTGACCAATTCCCGCCGGACCTGTGGCGCAAGATGGGTGCAATGGGTCTGCTTGGCGTGACCGTCGAGGAGGAATACGGCGGCAGCGCGATGGGTTACCTCGCGCACATCATTGCGATGGAGGAAATCTCGCGTGCGTCGGCCTCGGTCGGCCTGTCTTATGGCGCGCACTCGAACCTGTGCGTCAACCAGATCCGCCGCAACGGCACCGACGCGCAAAAGCGCAAATACCTGCCCGGGCTGGTGTCGGGCGAACTCGTCGGCGCGCTGGCGATGTCGGAGCCCAACGCCGGCTCGGATGTGGTCGGCATGCGGCTGCGGGCCGACTTCAAGGGCGACCGCTGGGTGCTCAACGGCACCAAGATGTGGATCACCAACGGTCCCGATGCCGATGTGCTGGTGGTGTACGGGAAGAACGATATCGAAGCCGGTGCGCGTGGCATGAGCGCGTTCCTGGTCGAAAAAAGCTTCAAGGGATTTTCGGTTGCCCAGAAGCTCGACAAGCTGGGCATGCGCGGCTCCAACACCGGCGAACTGGTGTTCGAGGACTGCGAAGTGCCGGCCGAGAATGTGCTGGGTGGATTGGGGCGCGGCGTCAACGTGCTGATGTCGGGCCTGGACTTCGAACGCACGGTGCTGTCGGGCGGTCCCTTGGGCATCATGCAAGCCTGCATGGATGTGACGATTCCCTACCTGCATGAGCGCAAGCAGTTCGGCCAGCCGATCGGTGAATTCCAGTTGATGCAGGGCAAGCTGGCAGACATGTACTCCACCATGATGGCCTGCCGTGCTTATGTGTATGCAGTGGGCCAGGCCTGCGACCGCGCCGGCACGCCCGAAGCGGTGCGGGCATTGCGCAAGGACGCCGCCGGTGCGATCTTGTATTCCGCTGAAAAAGCGACCTGGATGGCGGGCGAGACGATACAGGCGCTGGGTGGTAACGGCTATGTAAATGACTATCCTGCCGGGCGCTTGTGGCGTGACGCCAAGCTCTATGAAATCGGCGCCGGCACCAGTGAAATCCGGCGCATGCTGATCGGCCGCGAGTTGTTTGCACAGACGCGGCAAGACTGAAAGCTGCGCTGCTTGCACCGGCCCGGCGCAACCGGGTGCAAGCTCATGCCCGGCGTGATCAGGACCCCGACCCACCGACATGGTGCAAAATACCGGTCACGCAATGCACAGCCGGACTTGGCAAACCAGCCAGTAAACAATGAAGCACACCTCAATAATGGAGCAAGCAAAATGAATGATCCGATCGTCATCGTCGGTGCCGCCCGCACGCCAATGGGCGCATTCCAGGGCGACTTTTCTTCGGTTACGGCCAGTGAGCTTGGCGCCGTGGCGATCCGCGCCGCGGTCGAGCGCGCCGGCATCGCAGCCGACCAGGTTCAGGATGTGATTTTTGGCAACTGCCTGATGGCCGGCCAGGGCCAGGCACCGGCACGCCAGGCAGCGATCAAGGCCGGCATACCGACTTCCGCCGGCGCCGTGACCCTGTCGAAAATGTGCGGCTCTGCGATGCAGGCTGCAATGTATGCGCACGACGCGCTGCTGGCCGGCACCAACGATGTCATCGTTGCCGGAGGCATGGAGTCGATGACCAATGCACCCTACCTGATCCCGAAAGCACGCGGCGGTTACCGCATCGGCCATGCCATGATGTATGACCACATGATGCTCGACGGCCTGGAAGACGCTTATGAAGCCGGTCGTTCAATGGGCACTTTCGGCGAAGAATGCGCCGCCAAGTACCAGTTCACGCGCGAAGCGCAGGATGCCTTTGCGATTGAATCGGTCAAGCGCGCCCAGGCCGCGACGGCGGACGGTTCTTTTGCATGGGAGATCGCGCCGGTCACGGTAAAAGGTCGCGGCGGTGACGTCGTGGTCGACAAGGATGAAGGTCCGCTCAAGGCAAAGCTGGACAAGATCGCTACGCTCAAGCCCGCCTTCAAGAAAGACGGCACCATCACCGCAGCATCGTCGTCATCGATCAATGATGGCGCCGCCGCGCTGGTGATGATGCGCGAATCGACGGCGCAGAAACTTGGCTGCAAGCCGATTGCCCGCATCCTGGGCCATACCCGCCATTCGCAGGCGCCGAACTGGTTCACCACCGCACCGGTGGGCGCAATCGACAAGCTCTACAAGAAAGTTGGCTGGAGCACCGCGGAAGTGGACCTGTTCGAAGTCAACGAAGCATTTGCCGCCGTCGCCATGGCCGCCATGGTCGAGCACAAGATCCCGCATGAGAAAATCAACATCCATGGCGGCGCCTGCGCGCTCGGCCATCCGATCGGTGCATCCGGCGCACGCATTATCGTCACGCTGATCGGCGCGTTGAAAAAGACGGGCGGCAAGCGCGGCGTTGCCACGCTGTGCATTGGCGGTGGCGAAGCCACTGCCATGGCAATCGAGTTGATGTAGCCATGCCGGTCGCTCTGGTCATCGGCGCGTCGCGCGGCATCGGCCGTGAATTCGCGCGTCAGTTGCTGGATGAAGGCTGGCAAGTGTTCGCGACGGCGCGTGATGCTGGCGCCGTAGCCGAACTCAATGCCGCCGGTGCGGCTGGCATCAAGCTCGACGTCACGCAGCCGGAGTCGCTGGCCGCATTGGGCTGGCAAATGGACGGCGTCGCGCTCGACCTGGTGCTTTATGTCGCCGGCGTGTACGGCCCGCGCATTGGGCCGACGCAGTCGCCAGGCGCCGCCGATTTCGACCTGGTGATGCATACCAACGTGCTGGGCGCAATCCAGGCCGTGCCGCTGCTGGCGCCGATGGTGGAAGCGGCGGATGGCCGCTTTGTTTTCATCAGCAGCGGCATGGGCAGCATCGGCGGCCTGCAATCTGGCGATGGCTGGCTTTACCGCGCGTCCAAGGCCGCGCTCAACATGGTGGTCCGGGCGGCTGCGTTCGAGTATGCGCGGATCACGATGATCACCATGTCGCCCGGCTGGGTAAAGACCGACATGGGCGGCGTCGATGCACCGATTGGCGTCGAACAAAGCGTGGCGGGCATGTTGCGCGCAATCGGCAGCACCACGCGCGCCGACAGCGGCAGCTTCATCAATCATGAAGGCAATATCGTGCCATGGTGACGCTGCCGATGGACCGGCAATAGCCGCCGGCCTGAGTGGCCGGTGGCAGCCGGCATCATGAAGAATTGAATAGCGAAGGGGACAGCATGGCAGCAGAGATCGAATTCTTTTTTGATTTTTCTTCGCCTTACGGCTATTTCGGATCGACCGCGATCGAAGCCTTGGCGGCGCGCCACGGTCGCACCGTGCGCTGGCGTCCGATCCTGCTGGGCGTGATCTTCCGCGCCACTGGCAGCGGTCCGCTGGTATCGATCCCGCTCAAGGGCGACTATGCCCGGCTCGACTTCAAGCGGACTTCGCGATTCCACGGCATCGATTTCAACCTGCCCGATCCGTTCCCGATATCGAGCACGGCACCGGCCCGCGCCATGTTGTGGACGCGCGCGGAACATGGCGACCAGCAAGCCGTGGCATTGGCCAAGGCCTTGTATCGCGCCTATTTCGTCGACAACATCGACATCAGTTTGGCGGCCAATGTCGTGCAGGTCGGCTCGTCGTTGGGTCTGGATGCCGCTGCGCTGGCCGTCGGGCTGGACAGTACCGAAGCCCGCGCGCAACTCAAGGCCGATACCGATGAAGCGATGCAGCGCGGCGTATTCGGTTCGCCATTCGTCATCGTCGACGGCGAGCCATTCTGGGGTTTCGACCACTTTGCGCATATCGACGCTTACCTGTCCGGAATGACGACGGCCGCCGCGACCCCAGCGGCTGCGCCGGGGCCGATCAAGGGCCATCGCCAGATGGTCGATGAGGCGAGCGCGAAGATCCGTCGTTACACGGTAGAAGAAGCGATGGCCAGGCTGCAGGATCCCGATGTGCAGTTTGTCGACATCCGCGACGTGCGCGAGCTCGAACGCGAAGGCGTGGTGCCGGGCGCGATGCATGCACCGCGTGGCATGATCGAGTTCTGGGTCGATCCATCATCGCCCTATCACAAGCCGCAGTTCGCCCAGCCCAAGGAATTCATTTTCTTTTGCGCCGCCGGTTGGCGCAGCGCGCTGACGACTGCCACTGTGCAGGAAATTGGCCTGCAGAATGTGGCCGACATCGAAGGGGGATTCGGCGCCTGGAAAGCGGCCGGCGCGCCGGTCGCAGAAAAGGCGAAGAAGGCTTGAGCGGCAAGAGCTTGCCTTGCCCCTGCGGCGGCGCCGACTATGCCCAATGCTGCGCGCGCATGATCGAGCACGGCGAGATCGCGGCGAATGCCGAAGTATTGATGCGCTCGCGCTACAGCGCTTTTGTGCTGCGCAATGAAGGTTACCTGCTGCAGACCTGGCATGCATCAACCCGGCCGCAGCCGCCGCTCACAGATGATGGCGTCAAATGGCTGGGACTGGAAGTCAGGCGGCACCAGCGGCAAGCGCAAGACGAGCGCGCTACGGTCGAGTTCGTTGCGTGCTACCGCAGCGGCGGACGTGGGCATCGTCTGCATGAGCTAAGCAATTTCGTACGGGAACAAGGCAGGTGGTGGTACGTGGACGGCAGTTTCCCGGGAAAAGAAAAATGACGAAGATAGAAAGCCGGCTCAATCCGCGCGCGGATGATTTCATTGCCAATGCCGCAGCGATGCGCGCGCTGGTGGCCGACCTAGAACAGAAAGTGGCCCAGGTTGCGCTTGGCGGTGGCCAGCAGGCGCGCGACAAGCACACTGGACGCGGCAAGCTGTTGCCACGCGACCGCGTGCAGGCGCTGCTAGACCCCGGCACGCCCTTCCTCGAATTTTCGCAACTGGCCGGCTACCAGATGCATCGCAATGAAGCGCCCTGCGGCGGAATCATCACCGGCATTGGCCGGGTGGCGGGCCGCGAGTGCGTGATCGTCTGCAACGATGCCACGGTCAAGGGCGGCACCTACTATCCGATCACGGTGAAAAAGCATTTGCGGGCACAGGAAATCGCCGAGCAGAACCGGCTCCCCTGCATTTATCTGGTCGACAGCGGCGGCGCAAACCTGCCCAACCAGGATGAAGTATTTGCCGACCGCGACCACTTTGGCCGCATCTTCTTCAACCAGGCCACCATGTCGGCCAAGGGCATTGCGCAAATTGCGGTGGTAATGGGTTCCTGCACAGCAGGCGGCGCGTATGTGCCGGCAATGAGCGACGAGTCGATCATCGTCAAGGACCAGGGCACGATCTTCCTGGGCGGCCCGCCGCTGGTCAAGGCAGCCACTGGCGAAGTGGTTTCCGCCGAGGACCTGGGCGGCGGCGACGTGCACACGCGCTTGTCCGGCGTGGTCGACCACCTGGCGCAAAACGATTTGCATGCACTGGCGCTCGCGCGCCGCATCGTCGGCAACCTGAACGCCAGCAAAAAACACGAACTGGAACTGCGTCCGCCGCAGGAGCCGGCCTACCCGGCCAGCGAATTGTATGGCGTGATACCGACCGACACGCGCAAGCCTTTTGATGTGCGGGAAGTGATTGCGCGTATTGTGGACGCCAGCGCCTTCGACGAATTCAAGGCGCGCTACGGCACCACGCTGGTGTGCGGCTTTGCCCATTTGCATGGCATGCCGGTGGGCATCATCGCCAATAACGGCATCCTGTTTTCCGAGTCCGCACTCAAGGGAGCGCATTTCATCGAGCTGTGCTGCGCCCGCAAGATTCCACTGGTGTTCTTGCAGAACATCACCGGTTTCATGGTCGGGCGCAAATACGAGAATGAAGGCATTGCCCGCAACGGCGCCAAGATGGTGATGGCGGTGGCCAACGCGGCAGTGCCCAAGCTGACCGTCATCATCGGCGGCAGTTTCGGCGCCGGCAACTATGGCATGTGCGGCCGCGCATTCGCGCCGCGCTTGTTGTGGATGTGGCCCAACGCGCGCATTTCGGTGATGGGCGGCGAGCAAGCCGCCAGCGTGCTGGCCACCGTGCGGCGCGACGGCATCGAGGCGCGCGGCGAGAGCTGGAGCGCGCAGGACGAACAAGCCTTCCGCCAGCCGATCCGCGAGCAGTACGAGCACCAGGGACATCCGTATTACGCCAGCGCCCGCCTGTGGGATGACGGCGTCATCGACCCGGCCGATACCCGCCGGGTACTGGCGCTGGGCCTGTCGGCGGCGCTCAATGCGCCGATCGGAGAGACTCGCTTTGGCATCTTCCGGATGTAATCGATTCAGTTGCAATGAAACCAGCCGCAATGAAACAAGGTGCAATGAGCAGACCATGACCCAGGAATACGCCGGCTACCAAACCATCGCCGTCGCCATCGACGCCCGGGTCGCGACCGTGACGCTGAACCGGCCCGCGTTGCGCAATGCATTCAACGAAATCACGATCGCCGAATTGAGCGCCGTATTCGGGCAGCTGGGGAACGATCCCGCGGTGCGGGTGATCGTGGTGGCTGCCAGCGGTCCGGCATTCTGCGCTGGCGCCGACCTGCACTGGATGAAGAAAATGGCCAGCTACAGCCATGCAGAAAACCTGGCCGATGCGGCCGCGCTGGCCGCCATGTTGCGCGCCATCGACCTGTGTTCGAAACCGGTCGTGGCCAGGGTGCAGGGCGATGCCTATGCCGGCGGCGTCGGCCTGGTCGCTGCGGCTGATATCGCGGTGGCCGCGCAGGGTGCGCAATTTTGCCTTTCCGAAGTCAAGATCGGGCTGATTCCTGCGACAATCTCGCCCTATGTGATTCGCGCAATGGGCGCTTCGGCCGCGCGCCGCTATTTCCTGACCGCCGAGCGATTTCCTGCACAGCAGGCGCACCGGATCGGACTGGTGCACGAAGTGGTCGAAGCACAAGCGCTGGACAGCACCGTGGCCGGCATTGTCAATGCGCTGCTGGCGGCCAGCCCGCACGCGGTGGGCGCGGCCAAGCAACTGGTGCGCGACGTCGCCGGGAAGGCGATCGACGATGCACTGATCGCCGACACGGTTGGCCGCATCGCCGACATTCGCGCCTCTGACGAGGGCCGCGAGGGCGTGCAGTCCTTCCTCGATAAACGCAAGCCGCGCTGGCTGGACTGAGCCAGCCGACTGCCAAGAACAATTCGGAGCATTCATTGAAGCCATCATCGCAGGATGATTGGGTGGCACGCAGCCTGGACAGCGTGTGGCACCCATGTACGCAAATGCAGCATCACGAAACCATGCCGCTGGTGGCGCTTGCGCGCGGCCAGGGCGCATGGTTGTTCGATCACGACGGCCGGCGCTATCTCGACGCCATCAGTTCCTGGTGGGTCAACCTGTTCGGCCACGCCAATGGCCGCATCAATGCCGCGCTGGTGGATCAGTTGCAGCGGTTGGAGCACGCCATGCTGGCCGGCTTCACCCACGAGCCGGTGGTGCAACTGTCCGAGCAGCTTGCTGCGCGCACCGGCCATGCGCTCGGCCATTGCTTCTACGCTTCCGATGGTGCGTCGGCTGTCGAGATTGCACTCAAAATGAGTTTTCATTCCTGGCGCAACGGCGGCCAGTCGGACAAGCAGGAATTCGTCTGCCTGCAAGGCAGCTATCACGGCGAGACCATCGGCGCGCTGGGCGTGACCGATGTCGCACTGTTTCGCGACGCCTATGGGCCGATGCTCAAGTCCGCCCATGTGGTCGCCACGCCGGACGCCCGCCTGGCAGCGCCGGGCGAGACCGCCGCCGACGTCGCGGCACGCGCTGCGGGGGCGCTTGAAAGTTTGCTGCAGCAGCGCGGCGAGCGTATCGCCGCCGTCATCGTCGAGCCGCTGGTGCAGTGCGCGGCCGGCATGGTCATGCATGACCCGTCCTACCTGCGCGCCGTGCGCAATTTATGCGACCGCTACCAGGTGCACCTGATCGCCGACGAAATTGCCGTCGGCTGCGGTCGCACCGGCACTTTCTTCGCCTGCGAGCAGGCCGCCATCTGGCCCGATTTCCTGTGCCTGTCCAAAGGCATCAGCGGCGGCTACCTGCCCTTGTCGCTGGTGATGACGACCGATGCCGTGTACCAGGCCTTCTATGATCGTGACATGGCGCGCGGCTTCCTGCACTCGCATTCCTATACCGGCAATCCGCTGGCCTGCCGCGCCGCGCTGGCAACGCTGCAGATTTTCGATGAAGACGATGTACTGAATCAAAACCGCCAGCGCGCAAGCCAGTTGGGCCAGGCCCTGGCGCCGCTGGCGGCGCATCCGCAGGTGCGCCATTTCCGGCAACGGGGAATGATCCTGGCTTTCGATGCGCAGGTCGACAACCCGACGCAGGCTGCGTCGTTTGCGCGCCGCATGTTTGCCGCCGGGCTGGAACAGGAAGTCCTGTTGCGTCCGATCGGGCGCACGGTCTACCTGATGCCGCCCTATGTGCTCGACGAGGAAGAAATCGCGCTGCTGGCGCAGCGCACCCAATCCGTATTTGAACAAGAGGTATCACGCTGATGGAATTGATCGATCAATTGCAGCAACAGCTGGACCAGTTGAGCCATGCCCAGCTGCGCCGCCGCCGGCGCGTGGTCGGCTCGCCCTGCGCGCCCGCCATGCAGGTGGATGGCCAGCCCTTGCTGGCATTTTGCAGTAACGACTATCTTGGCCTGGCCAATCATCCGGCATTGGTCGAGGCGCTGGCCGAAGGCGCGCGCATCTATGGCGTCGGTAGCGGCGCATCGCACCTGATCAACGGCCACAGCCATGCCCACGTCGTGCTGGAGGAGCGTTTTGCCGACTGGTTGTCGCCGCACATCCCGTCGCCTGGCGCGCTGACTTTCTCGACCGGGTACATGGCCAACCTGGGCGTGCTGACAGGTCTGGGCGGGCCACACGCTGAATTGTTTTCCGAGGAACTCAACCATGCCTCGCTGATCGACGGTGCGCGGCTGTCGCGCTCGCAGGTCCGGGTCTATCCGCATGGTCGCATCGACATGCTGGCCGAACTGCTGGGGCAAAGCCAGGCGCAGGTCAAGATCGTCGTCACCGACAGCGTGTTCAGCATGGATGGTGACATTGCGCCCTTGCCGGCGATGTTGGCATTGTGCGAGCGCCATGGCGCGTGGCTGGTGGTGGATGACGCCCACGGCTTTGGCGTACTGGGCCAGCGCGGGCGTGGCGTGCTGTCGCATTTCGACTTGCGCTCACCATATCTCGTGTATGTCGGCACGCTGGGCAAGGCAGCCGGTGTCGCCGGCGCCTTCGTCGCCGCCCATGAGACCGTGATTGACTGGCTGGTGAACCGTTCGCGGCCGTATATTTACACCACCGCCTCACCGCCCGCACTGTCGCACGCGCTGATGAAGAGCCTGGACCTGATCGAAGGCGACGAGGGCGAGCAGCGCCGCGCGCACCTGCGCGCGCTGATTGCGCAAGTCAAACATGAGCTGCGCGACATGCGCTGGCAATTGATGGCATCGGAAACCGCGATCCAGCCGGTGATCATCGGCAGCAACAGCGAAGTGCAGAAGGCGGCGGCCGCCTTGCAGGAGCAAGGCATCTGGGTGCCGCCGATTCGCCCGCCAACCGTGCCGGCCGACTCGGCCCGCCTGCGCGTCACCCTGTCGGCCGCGCATACGCGCGAGCAGGCCAGCCGGCTGACATCGGCATTGCTGGCCATCGACAGCCTCGACCTGTGCCCGGCGCCATGACACAGGGCGCCGCCTGGTTCGTCATCGGCACCGATACCGAGATCGGCAAGACGCTGGTTTCGGCGGCGCTGCTGCACACATTGGCGCAGCGTGGCGTGCGCGCGGCGGGCATCAAGCCGGTTGCGGCCGGCGCCACCTGGCGCGATGGCGCCTGGCATAACGAAGACGCCGACATGCTCGCCGCCAACGCCGGTGTCGAACTGCCGCTGGAATTGTTGACGCCCTGCCTGCTGCGCCAGCCGATGGCGCCCCATATTGCCGCCGAGCTGGAACTGCACCGGATCGACCTGCCCCACCTGCGCGCCTGCTACGACCAGGTCGCTGCGATGGCGGATGCGGTGGTGGTCGAGGGCGTCGGCGGTTTTCGCGTGCCCCTGACCGATGGCGCCGATACGGCCGACATGGCGGTACAGTTCGGACTGCCGGTGATCATGGTGGTCGGCCTGCGCCTGGGTTGCCTGAGCCATGCCTTGCTGACCGCTGAAGCGGTCGCGGCCCGCGGCCTGGACCTGGTGGGTTGGGTCGCCAATACCGTCGATGCCGACATGCTGCAGATACAGGCGAATATCGATGCGCTGCAACAGCGTTTGCCCGCGCCGCTCTTGGGCGTGGTGCCGCGACTGGCGATTGCCGACGCTGCCCATGCGGCAGCGTACCTGGATTTTTCTTGCCTGCCGGGCTGGACTGCCGGCCGTGCGCAATAGCATGAACATGAGCCCACCAAAGGAACAACAGATGTCAAGTCAAGTCGTCGAATTCTTTCCCGCCGCCAAAGCCACGGCGGCCAATGCCAACGCAGCAGAAAGCCGGTGGCCGGTAGAGCAAGTGGCGGCATTGTTCGCCCTGCCCTTCAGCGATTTGCTGTACCGTGCGCAGCAAACGCATCGCGCGCATTTCGACCCGACCGAAGTCGAGCTGGCGACCCTGCTGTCGGTGAAGACCGGCGGCTGCGCGGAGGATTGCGGCTACTGCCCGCAGGCGGCGCGTTATGACACCGGCGTGACGGCGCAGAAAATCCTGCCGCTCGATACCGTGCTCGAACACGCCCGCGAGGCAAAGGCGCATGGCGCGACACGCTTCTGCATGGGCGCTGCCTGGCGCGAACCGAAGGAGCGCGATCTCGACCAGATCGAGGCGATGGTGCGCGGCGTCAAGGCGCTTGGCCTGGAGACCTGCGTCACACTGGGCATGCTGGGCGACGGCCAGGCCGAGCGGCTCAAGGGCGCGGGGCTTGACTACTACAACCACAATATCGATACCGCGCCGGAGTTTTACGACAAGGTCATCACCACGCGCGACTACCAGAATCGGCTCGACACCCTGGGCCGGGTACGCGACGCCGGCCTCAAGGTTTGCTGCGGCGGTATCGTCGGCATGGGCGAATCGCGCCTGCAGCGTGCCGGCCGGGTTGCGCAACTGGCCAACATGGATCCGTATCCGGAGTCGGTGCCGGTGAACCACCTGGTGCAGGTGGAAGGCACGCCATTGCATGGCACCGACCCGCTCGATCCGCTGGAGTTCATCAGGACCATTGCGGTGGCGCGCATCACGATGCCCAAGGCGCGGGTGCGCCTGTCGGCCGGCCGGCGCCAGATGAGCGACGCGGTGCAGGCCCTGTGTTTCATGGCCGGCGCCAATTCGATTTTCTATGGCGACAAGCTGCTGACCACCGGCAATCCGGAAGTGCAAGCTGATGCCGTCCTTCTCGACAAGCTGGGCATGCACAGCCGCAGCGGCCATGTCGATGCCCGCTGCGAGCTGGAATAGCAGAAGTACGGCCGGCGCCGGTGTGACCAACGCAGGACCATGACCGGCGCCGGCCGGATTTGCATCAGCATCAGCACCAGTATCAGAAACAGCGTTAGCAGCAGCATTAGCAGCAGCAGGACCACGCCCCGTATCCGTACCGGCCATCCACAACAGGAGCTACTGTGTTCACCAAGATACTGATTGCCAATCGCGGAGAGATCGCCTGCCGGGTGGCGGCGACTGCCCGTCGCCTCGGCATCAAGACTGTGGCGGTGTACTCCGAAGCGGATGCGCAGGCACGCCATGTTGCCGCTTGCGATGAAGCGATCCTGATCGGGCCGGCTGCTGCGCGCGACAGTTACCTGCGCGCCGACCGCATACTGGCTGCGGCCAGGGCCAGCGGTGCGCAGGCAATCCACCCGGGCTATGGCTTCCTGTCCGAGAACGATGCTTTTGCCGAAGCCTGCGCCGCGGCCGGCATCGTATTCATCGGACCGCCGGCGTCGGCCATCCGCGCAATGGGCTCGAAGTCGGCTGCCAAGACGCTGATGGAAAAAGCCGGCGTGCCGCTGGTTCCCGGCTATCACGGCGCAGACCAGGACGGTGCGCTGTTGCGCCGTGCGGCCGACGCCATTGGCTATCCGGTCTTGATCAAGGCCAGCGCCGGCGGTGGCGGCAAAGGTATGCGGATCGTTGAAACCAGCGGCGAGTTCGACGCCGCGCTGGCTTCCTGCCAGCGCGAAGCGATCAACAGTTTTGGCGACGACAGCGTGCTGGTCGAGAAGTACCTGACACGCCCGCGCCATATTGAAATCCAGGTATTTGCCGATAGCCATGGCGAGTGCGTCTACCTGTTCGAGCGCGATTGCTCGGTCCAGCGGCGGCACCAGAAAGTGCTGGAGGAGGCGCCGGCGCCAGGCATGAGCCATGAGCGGCGGCGGGCAATGGGCGAAGCGGCGGTTGCCGCCGCCCGGGCGGTCGGCTATGTCGGCGCGGGCACGGTGGAATTCATCGCCAACCAGGATGGCTCGTTTTATTTCATGGAAATGAACACCCGCCTGCAAGTCGAACATCCGGTGACGGAAATGATCACCGGCACCGACCTGGTGGAGTGGCAGTTGCGGGTGGCCTGCGGCGAGCCGCTGCCGTGCCGCCAGCAGGACCTGAGCATGTCCGGCCATGCGATCGAAGCGCGCGTGTACGCCGAAAATCCGGACAAGGGATTCCTGCCGGCCATCGGCACGCTGCACTATTTCTGCCAGCCGCCAGCGCTTGAATTCTGCACACCGGCCCGGCCATTGACGGCGGCGGCGGTGGCGGCAGAAGCGGCGGTGGCGACCAGGCCGGTGGTCCGGATCGACTCCGGCGTCGCGCAAGGCGATGCGATTTCGCCCTATTACGATCCGATGATCGCCAAGCTGATCGTCTGGGCGCCCACTCGCGACCAGGCCTGCGTGGCGATGGTCGCAGCACTGGCGCAAGTCGAAATCGCCGGCCTGGCGACCAATGTCGCCTTCTTGAAGCGGCTGGTCGGCAGCGCGCCGTTTCGCGCTGCCGACCTGGACACCGGCCTGATCGAGCGCCATCGCGATGCGCTGCTGCCTGCACCATGCCCGGCATCCCGCCATGCGCTGGCGCTGGCTGCGGCGTCGATCCTGGCGGCCGAGTTGCGACAGGCGGTGGGCAACAGCGACCCCTGGGCCGATGTCGGCGGCTGGCGCATGAACAGCCGCCTGACGCGAACCCTGCGCTTCGATGACGAAGTCGGTGCGCGCGCCGCATCGATCGCTTACAGCGGCGACCACTGGACCTTCACGCTCGATGGCAAGTCCGATGACATGCTGCTGGTGGCGGCAGAAGGCCAGCGGCTGGCGCTGCGCCTGGGTCATGAGACCGTGCATGGCAACGCCGTGCGGGTGGGCGAGATGGTGCATGTGTTCGTCGATGGCGAACATGCCCAGCTGCACTGGCAGGATCCGATGGCGCATGCCGGCGAGCTGGAGGAAGAAGGCGGCCGGCTGACCGCGCCGATGCCGGGCAAGATCGTGGCGCTGCTGGTCGAGCAGGGCGCCAGTGTGCAAAAAGGTGCGCCCTTGCTGATCATGGAAGCGATGAAGATGGAACACACGATTTGCGCGCCGCATGATGGCGTGGTCGCCGAGCTGATGTATGCCGTGGGCGACCAGGTTGCCGATGGCGCGCAACTGATCGTCTTTGCGCTTGGCGCCACACCAGCGGCGGCCTGAAGTCGCACCCGCTCGCAGCGGCCCGAACAATTCCAATCCCGAACAACACCAGCACGCAAGCAAGATCGAACCACAAGCCATGCAAATCCTGTTCTATGCACCCGAAGGCCGGCCCGAGCCCTGGCTGGCCGAATTGCAGTCCCACCTGCCGCAGGCGCAACTGCGGGCCTGGCAGCCGGGCGACAGCCAGCCGGCCGATTACGCCGTGGTCTGGGAGCCGCCGGTGGAACTGCTGCAGCAGCCGGGCCTGAAGGCCTTGTTCAACCTTGGCGCCGGTGTGGATGGCATCCTGCGCCATGGCGAGCAGATCCCGGCGGGCTTGCCGATCGTGCGGCTGGACGACGCCGGCATGGGCGAGCAGATGGCGCAATACGTCAGCTGGGCGGTGCTGGGCTACTTCCGCCGCTTCGCCGATTTTGCACGGCAGCAGCAGCAGGCCAGTTGGCGCTTCCTCAAACCGAACAACAAGCAGCAATTCACCATCGGCATCCTGGGCATGGGCGTGCTGGGCCAGTGCATTGCCGCTTCGCTGCTGCACTTCGGTTTTCCGGTCAATGGCTGGAGCCGCACTGGCAGGTCGACGCCGGGCGTCACCTCGTTCGCGGGGGACGGACAACTCGACGCTTTCCTGCGTGCTTCGCGCGTGCTGGTTTGCATCCTGCCGCTGACGCCGGCCACCACCGGCATCCTGAACCGGGAAAACTTGCAGAAGCTGCCGCCGCAATCGTTCGTGATCAATGTCGCGCGCGGGCCGCATGTGGTTGAAGAGGATTTGCTGGCATTGGTGCAGAATGGCCATATCGCCGGCGCGACGCTGGACGTGTTTTGCGAAGAACCGTTGCCGCCTGCCCATCCGTTCTGGTCCGAGCCTGCGATCACGGTCACGCCGCATATCGCCGCAGTGACCTTGCGGCCGGTGAGCCTGGCGCAGATTGCCGGCAAAATACGCAAGCTCGAAAACGGCGAGGAAATCGCTGGAGTAGTCGATCGCACAAAAGGATATTGAACATGACAAAACCCAATCTGCCGGGCAAGGTCAGGATTGTAGAAGTCGGCCCGCGCGATGGCCTGCAAAACGAACAGGCGACCATCCCTGCGGATGTCAAAGTGGAACTGATCGACCGCCTGACCCGGGCCGGCTTTCCGAATATCGAGGCGGCATCGTTCGTGTCGCCCAAGTGGGTGCCGCAGATGGCGACCTCGACCGAAGTCATGGCGCGCATACAGCGCAAGCCTGGCGTGGTCTATTCCGCGCTGGTGCCGAACATCAAGGGGTTCGAGGCGGCGCTGGCAGCACGCGTGGACGAAGTCGTGATCTTTGGCGCGGCATCGGAAGCCTTCTCGCAAAAGAACATCAACTGCTCGATTGCGGAATCGATCGAGCGCTTTGCCGAAGTAGCGCGCGCCACCAAGGCGCATGGCCTGCGCTTGCGCGGCGCCGTCAGTTGCGCCTTTGGCTGCCCGTACCAGGGCGCAGTGCCGGCGCAGGCAGCGGCCGATGTGGTGCGCCGCCTGCGTGACATCGGTTGCGATGAAATCGACATTGCCGACACCATCGGCGTGGCCACCCCCAACATGGTGGTCGACGTGATGGAGCAGGTCATCCGCGATTTTCCGGTGTCGCAATTGTCGGGTCATTTCCATGACACTTACGGGCAGGCGCTGGCCAATATTTACGCCAGCCTGGAGTGCGGCATCACGATCTATCATTCCTCCGTGGCGGGCCTGGGCGGTTGCCCGTATGCGAAAGGCGCGACCGGCAACGTCGCCACCGAAGACGTGCTGTACCTGATGCAGGGCCTGGGCATTGAAACCGGCATTGACCTGGACCAGGTGGTTGAGGCCGGCCAGTTCATTTCGGCTGCGCTTGGGCGCAAGTCCACCAGCCGTGCCGGCAATGCCATTGCCGCGAAGCGGGCGGCCTGATGGTGACGACCCTGCCTCGCCCACTGCCTACTTCCCTGAAGCCGCAATCGATGAACGACAAGCTGCCGCCACCATCGCCCTGCATTGATATCTGTCGCATGGAGCAGCACACCGGCCTGTGCGTCGGATGCCTGCGCACGATCGACGAAATCACGGCCTGGGGCGGTGCCCCGGACGAGTACAAGCGCGGCATCTGGCGCGCCATCGAACGCCGGCGCAGCGAGCTTGCCGACGTGGCCGCCAACGCCACCGACGCGGTCGTGACCGGGGGCCTGCAATGAGCCTGAATTTTTACCAGCCGGACCGCACCGTCACCGGCCCTGCCTACAGCGCCTGGTTCAAGATATTGGCGACACTGGTATGCACCGCCCTTGCCGTGTACAGCGTGCGCATCATCCTCGGATTTCCGCTGCTGCAATATGGCTTTGGTGTGAAAGTGCTGCTGGCGGGTGCGGCGCTGATGCTGGTGATCAGCTACTACTGGTTCCTGCGTTCGATGGTGACGATTGACGGCCGGGGCATCTCGCAAACATGGATGTATAACCGGCGGGTCGAGTGGCCCGACGTGCGCAGTGCCAAGATGATCGGCATTCCCTACCTGAGCTGGCTGTTCCCGCCGCGCCTGGTAGTGCGCACCGGCACCGCTTTCGTCACTTTCAATGGCGGCAACCGCGAATTGCTGATCGAGTTCGCAAAAATTTCGATGGCTTACCGGATGAAGCGATGAAGCTGCCGGCGGGCATGCTGGTACTGGAACGGGGCTGGCTGTCGGCCAACAACATCCTGTTCCTCGGGCAGGACGACAGCGCTTTGGTCGATACCGGCTATGTCACACACGCCGCGCAAACCCTGGCCCTGGTCGCCCACGGCCTGGCTGGCCGGCCGCTGGACCGGCTGCTCAATACCCACCTGCACTCCGATCATTGCGGCGGCAACGCGGCGCTGCAAGCACAATATAACTGCCACACAACGATTCCACAGGCCGAAGCCGCCGCCGTGCGCGACTGGAACGAAGACGCGCTGACTTACCGCGCCACCGGCCAGTCATGCCCCCGCTTTGCGTTCGACGCCACTCTTGCCGGCGGCCAGACCGTGCGGCTGGGCGACCTCGACTGGCAGGCGCTGGCCGCACCCGGGCACGATCCGCATTCACTGGTGCTGTACTGCCCGGCAGAAGGCTTGCTGATATCGGCGGATGCGCTTTGGGAAAACGGCTTCGGCGTCATATTCCCGGAACTGGCTGGCGAGCCCGGTTTTGCCGCTACCCGCGCCACGCTGGAGATGATCGCCCAACTTGATGTGCGCGGCGTGATACCCGGCCATGGCGCCCCCTTCGCTGACGTGGGCGCCGCGCTGGAGCGCGCATTCAGCCGGATTGATTACCTGGCGGCAGATCCGCTGCGCAATGCGCAGAACGGTGTCAGGGCGCTGGTCAAATTCCGCTTGCTGGAGCGGCGCGAAGTGACGCTCGCAGAGCTGGCCAACTGGCTGCGTGATGTGCCCTTGTTTGCGACCATGAACCGGCGCTACCTGAAGATGGACGAGCATGCATTGGCAGAATGGACCGCGCATGAATTGGTCAGGGCTGGCGTGGCGACGCTTCATGAGGACATGCTGCGGGACTGCTAGCTTGCCTGCACCGGATCGTGGCCAGACCTGAATCGTGTTTTGTTTCGTGCCCTATAATCTGCGTTTCCTGCGGCCGCGCCAGCGGCGCTTGACTGACGTTCAACCTGATTCGAGGCTTCAATGGCTTTGCCCCCAGTCCTTAAGAACCTTGCATTGCCGGTAATCGCTTCACCCTTGTTCATCGCCAGCGGCCCGGCGCTGGTGACGGCGCAATGCATGGCGGGCATTGTCGGCAGTTTCCCGGCGCTCAATGCGCGGCCACAGGAAATGCTCGACCAATGGCTGACCACGATCGAGTCCGACTTGCGCGACTACAAGCAAGCGCATCCTGATGCCATCATCGGTCCGATTGCGGTGAACCAGATCGTGCATCAATCCAATACGCGGCTGGCACAGGACGTGGAAACCTGCGTCAAGCATCGCGTGCCGATCATCATTTCTTCACTGCGCGCACCGCCGCCGGAAATGCTGGAGGCGGTACACAGTTATGGCGGCATCGTGCTGCATGACGTGATCTCGATCCGCCATGCAAAGAAAGCGCTGGAAGCCGGCGTCGACGGGCTGATCGTGGTTGCGGCCGGCGCCGGCGGGCATGCCGGCACCATGTCGCCGTTCGCACTGGTCGGCGAGGTGCGCCAGTTCTTTGACGGACCGATCGCGCTGTCCGGTTCGATCGCGACTGGCGATGCCGTGCTGGCGGCGCAAGCCTGCGGCGCGGACCTGGCCTATATCGGATCGCGCTTCCTGGCCACGCCGGAAGCCAATGTCGATGACGTCTACCGGCAGGCGATACTCGACTCTTCGGCAGCGGACATCGTCTACACCAACCTGTTTTCCGGCGTGCATGGCAACTACTTGCGCAGCTCGATCGAACGGGCCGGCCTGGACCCGGAAAACCTGCCGCAGGCCGACAAGAGCAAGATGGATTTCGGCGCGGCCAAAACCTGGCGTGACATCTGGGGCGCAGGACAGGGCGTGGGCCTGATGGAAAATGTTTTGCCGACCGCAGAAGTGGTGGCAAAGTTGAAACGGGAATACGATGCTGCCCGTCGCCGGCTCTCATTACAAGGATAAATCACATCATGAAAAAAGCTTATATCATCGCGGAAATCACCGTGACTGATCCTGCCGGCTACGCCGAGTACGGACCGATGGCTTCGGCCAGCGTCGCCGAACACGGCGGCCGCTTCCTGGTCCGTGGCGGCCAACGTGAGCAGCGCGAGGGGGCGGATGCACAGCACAGCAACGCCTTGCGTACGGTGATCGTGGAATTCGATTCGCTGGAAAAAGCGCGCGGCTGGTATGAGTCGGTTGAGTATACGAAGGCCATCGCGGTGCGCCAGGCAAACTCGATCGGACGGCTGTGCATTGTGGAAGGTTTCCAGCCCTGACCCGGCAGCTGGCGCGGCGGGACAGCCGGTCCCTTGCCGCGCCGATGCGCCTGGTGTTTTGCTGATGCCGTCAGGGATTGATTGATCGGCTGTATTACTTGCATCCATACAGATGCACGCTTTGCCAACGCCTTTTCAGCGATTGATTTCTTGTTGCAGTCAATCGCTGCATGCCACCAGACTCACTCATCTCCGTCCTTGCCCGTCACCCGCCTTGGCGAGCGCATCCGGATTTCTGCACCAGGCATTGAATTTCTCCCGCTTCATCGACTCCAAACGAAGGTAGCCGGATCGTTTCGGCAATTATTCGACAAGGGAGGGTGCAATGAAAACCGACCGCCGGCCATTCCAGGTCAGGACCGGGCGACCGGTTCGCAATGACGCCACGCCGCGTCAACCGAACGAGATCGATGAATCCGAAGACAGTCAGCAAAGTGGGCCGCGCAGTGACATGGTGCAAGCGTACAAGGATGTCATGAGCGGCCAGCAGGATACCGATTGCCGTGAACAGCGCGGTGTGGAAGCGGTGGTGAAAAATACTGCCGAGCAGAATGCATGTCCGGGCGGCACACCCGCCCGGCGTGGGGGGAAATGATGGAAAGGCTACTTGCTGCGTGACCGGCGCTGTGAAAACGATTGCGCAGCCTGGCTGGAAAGCACGCCGGGAATCCGGTCTTCCATTTGTTGCAGCCGGGACGCACGACGCGTCCCGCTGTCGGCAGAGTCCCCGGGCGCCCCCTGTGCGGCACCCGGCGTATCGGTCTTGACCAATCGCAGCACCGGGTTGGGTGCGGCATTTGACGTGTTGCCGTGAATTAATTTGCTGGCCAGTCTTTCGTCAAGTTTGCCGTTCTTGCGGAAGTACAGGAGGATTTCACCGTCACGCTCGACCTTGTGCAAGGTGGCCCCGCCTTCGCTGGCATGCAGGAAGCGGTGCAGCGCCCGCATCATCGATTCGTCCACCGGCAAGTTGATCATGCCGTCACCTGCCGGGTTGTCGCTTGCAGCACTGCAGCGGCGCGAACTGTGCCGGTGGCGGGCTTGCCCTCGACATGTTCCTGGCTGTCAGGCAAGCGCGGCGGTGCGGACTGATGGATGAACGGTGTGGCGGCTTCGGACATCGCAGCTCCTTGCGTTGGTCGAATCGGATGGGTAGCGGGGTTCTAGTGGAGAGTCGTGCAACTTTATCAATGCTGCGCCAATGGAACGGGTGGTCGCAAAAGCATTGCCCGCCAGCCTTGGTAACAAAAGGTCCGAAATAGTTCCCGTCAGGAAATCCGTCGGGGAAAGCCATCCTGGGCAGGTGGGAGTTTCTTCGCCGGGCCGGCTGAATATCCTGAGGCTGCCGCCGGAGCCGGTGCCCGCCGGCACCCGCTGGCACCCGTACGCGATCGGATTGAAGGCCCGCGCCGCTTGCAGATTCGCCTGTCAGTGAGCTTTCGCACATGGCATGGCCGCAGTTTGCGACATGCTGTGCGCTGACCTGTTGCAAATCCTGCCGACAGTGGCATGTGGATTGAAAGCACCAAACATGCAATCTTTTCGGTTTTCATTACGCTTCATTTTGCCGCTGGCCCTGGTCGTAGGATTGTTCGCCTATGCCGTGATGCCAGTCGTCAATGACATGACCGTGCGCTGGTTCGTCCGTGATCTCGAAGCGCGCTCGCAAATGCTGGCCAGCGCGCTGCAGCAGCCCTTGCTGGAATATGTCGCCGACAAGAACCAGAAAAAAATAAGGCAACTGTTCGACCGCTCCGTGCAGGAAGGCGGACTGTACGCATTGGGATTTTGCAGTCCCTCGGGCCAGTTGTTGTATCGCAGTTCGACCTATCCGGTCGTATTGGGCTGTCGCGCCGGAGGCGCCGGGTCCGAGACGCAGCGCTCGCTGGTCGACCTGCCTGACGGCCGGGTCCATGTGACTGAAAGCCAGGTGCGACAAGGCACGGAAGTGCTGGGCCAGCTGATACTGGTGCACGATATGCGCTATATCGAACGGCGTACGGCAGAGACGCAGCATTACCTGATCACCTTGTTTGCACTGCTGGCGGTGGTGATTTCGCTGATCACCGTATTCATCGCGCACCTGAGCTGGCGTGGCTGGATCAATGCGGTCAAGGGAATATTGCACCTCGACGAGCGCTCGTCGCGGTCGCTATCGGCGCCGCCGGAAGTGCAGCCGCTGGTGGGCGACCTGCGGGCATTGCTGCATGAGATGCGGGTGGACCGGCGTGGCGAGGGGGTCTCTGCGATCAACTGGACGCCGGAAAAACTGCGCTCCCTGCTGCATGACGAGTTGTCGGGCGACCAGATCCTGGTGGTGTCGAACCGCGAGCCTTACATCCACACGCGCACACCGGAGGGGATTGAAGTGCGCCGCCCGGCCAGCGGATTGGTGACGGCGGTGGAACCGGTGATGCGCGCCTGCTCCGGCACCTGGATTGCCCATGGCGCAGGTACTGCCGATCGGGAAACGGTGGATGCCAATGACCATGTGGCGGTGCCGCCGCGCAAGCCGTCCTACACCTTGCGGCGTGTCTGGCTGAGCAAGGAAGAAGAGCAAGGGTACTACTACGGATTCGCCAATGAAGGACTATGGCCGCTGTGCCACATCGCCCATGTACGCCCGGTATTCCGCACCAGCGACTGGGAGCAATATGTGGCGGTCAACCAGCGCTTTGCCGACGCCGTCATCAAGGAGGCGCATTCGGAAGATCCGGTGGTGCTGGTGCAGGATTACCATTTCGCGCTGCTGCCGCGCATGGTGCGCGAAAAGCTTCCGCGGGCGACGATTATAATGTTCTGGCATATCCCCTGGCCCAACCCTGAATCGTTCGGCATTTGCCCTTGGCGCGAGGAAATTCTTGAAGGCTTGCTGGGCAATACCCTGCTAGGATTCCACACGCCATTCCACTGCAAGAATTTCCTGGAAACGGTTGACCGGTATCTGGAGGCGCGTATCGAACATGAAGCTTCTACCATTTCGTATGGCGGCGAACTGACCGAAGTCGAGCCGTATCCGATCTCGATAGCCTGGCCGGATGAATTCCCGCGTTCGGTGCCGGATTGCCGCGCCGATGTGCGCCGCGAGCTTGGCCTGTCGGACAAGCATTTGCTGGCGCTTGGCGTGGACCGGCTGGATTACACCAAGGGCATCATCGAGCGCATACAGGCAGTGGAGCGGGTACTGGAATTGTATCCCTCGCTGATCGGCCATTTTTCGCTGGTGCAGATCGCCGCGCCCAGCCGCTCGTCGCTGGACGAGTACCAGAACCTTGAGTCGAGGGTGCGCGCGCTGGCGCTGCGCATCAACAAGCGCTTTTCCAATGGCAGTTACGAGCCTATCATCCTCAAGATCGAACATTACGACTCGGAAGACGTCAACCGATACTATCGTGGCGCGGACGTCTGCATGGTGACCAGCCTGCATGACGGCATGAACCTGGTGGCCAAGGAATTTGTCGCCGCGCGCGACGACGAGCGGGGCGTACTGATACTGTCCCAATTCACAGGTGCGGCGCGTGAACTGCATGAGGCACTGATCATCAATCCTTACCATATCGAACAAGGCGCAGAAGCGCTGCACCGGGCGCTGACCATGCCTGAAGGCGAGCAACGGGAACGCATGCGCAGCATGCGCATCCTGGTGCGCGATTTCAATGTCTATCGCTGGGCCGGGCGCATGCTGATCGATGCAGCGCGGCTGCGGCGGCGCGAGCGGGTGACAGCGCGTATCCATTCGCAATCGCGCAAGGCCTTGCGCAGGGTAGTCTGACATGCAGCCACTTTTTTCCATCGCCGGCCGGCGCAGGCTGGACCAGATCGTGCAGCCGGGCGTGCTGTGCGTGTTCGACTTCGACGGCACGCTGTCGCCGATCACGCCGCTGCCCGATGATGCGCAACTTCCCGACGAGGTGTTCCAGCGGCTTTTGAGCCTGTCGCAGATCGCGCCGGTCGGTGTGCTCACAGGACGTTCGCTGGAAGACATCCGCCACCGGCTTGGATTCGACCCGCACTACCTGGTCGGCAACCATGGCATGCAGGGTCTGCCCGGCTGGGAAAATGACAGCGCAACTTATTACGCGCTGTGCCGGGACTGGGTCAGCCAGTTAACCGCAGGCCTGCCGGCTGACACGGGGGTATTCATCGAAGACAAGACATATTCGCTGTCATTGCATTATCGCTCCGCGCGCGATCCGGTCGTGGCCGCTGCGCAACTGCGCGAGCTGGTCGACCTGCTCGACCCGCCACCGCGCATCGTGGACGGCAAGTTCGTGCTTAACTTGCTGCCGCAGGGCGCGCCCGACAAGGGGCTGGCGCTGGAACGCCTGATCGCGCTGAGCGCATGCAGCACGGTACTGTATGTCGGTGACGATGTGACGGACGAAGATGCATTCCGGATCAATCATCCCGGCCTGCTGTCGGTCCGGATCGAGCCGCATCAGCAAAGCGCGGCCGAGTTCTACCTTCCACGGCGGCACGACATCGTGCACTTGCTGGACAACCTGATCGAGCGGCTTTGCGCGGATACGGTCGGCGGTCACGCTTGCATGGTGCAGCGGGCCGGCAACGAGTAATGAGGACACACGTTTGAGTAATCTTGATCTTGGCCTGATCGGCAATTCGCGCACCAGCGCGCTGGTGGACAAATCCGGCGCGATCGTCTGGTGGTGCTTTCCCTATTTCGACAGCGATCCGCTGTGCTGTTCGCTGCTCAAGGGCGCGCAGGATGACCCGTGCGGAATGGTCGATGTACTGTTTCCCGAGGCGCGCCTGGTGGACCAGCATTACGAGCGCAATTCGGCGATCCTGGTCACGCGTTTTGAAGACGGCGCCGGCAACGGCATCGAGATCACCGATTTTGCGCCGCGCTTTTATTTGCATGGCCGCATGTTTTCGCCATCCATGCTGGTGCGCATCGTGCGCCGCACAAGCGGCCGGCCGCGCATTGTCTTGCGTGTGCGGCCGATGGCAAATTACGGCCGCGAGCCTGCCCAGGCGCGTTGCGGTGCGCACCATATTTCCTACACCGGTTCGTCGCAGTCGATGCGGCTGACGACCGATGCGTCGGTGTCTGCCGTGATCGATGAAAAGCCGTTCTTCCTGCAGGACGCCGTCACCCTGCTGATGGGGCCGGACGAAACGGTGGACGGATCGCCCCGCGATGTCGGCCGCAATTTCCATGAAATGACGCGCGCCTATTGGCATCGCTGGGTGCGCAACCTGGCCATTCCGTTCGAATGGCAGGACGTGGTGATCCGCTCGGCGATCACGCTCAAGCTCAATGCATTCGAAGATACCGGCGCCGTGATCGCCGCCACCACCACCTCGATTCCCGAGGCGCCCAACAGCGGGCGCAATTGGGACTACCGCTTCTGCTGGCTGCGCGATGCCTACTTCGTGGTGAATGCCCTCAATGGCCTGGGCGCCACCGGCACCATGGAGCGATATCTCGACTACATCCTCAACATCATTGCCGATACCCGCGATGCACCCTTGCAGCCGGTGTACGGCCTGCGGCGCGAAGCCGTGCTCGACGAGCGGGTAGAGACCGCGCTATCGGGCTATCGCGGCATGGGGCCGGTGCGGGTCGGCAACTCGGCCTACTTCCAGATCCAGAATGATGTTTTTGGTGAAGCGGTACTGGCCAGCGCCCATGCATTTTTCGATCAGCGGCTGGAACGGCCCGCCGACCGACATATCTTTCATGACCTGGAGCGCCTGGGCGAGCAGGCGATCATCAACTACAACGTGCCTGATGCCGGCATATGGGAGTTGCGTGGCATCAAGCGGATCCACACGTTCTCCAGCCTGATGTGCTGGGCCGCTTGCGACCGGCTGGCCAGCATTGCCACGCAGTTGCAGTTGCCTGATCGCGCCCAGTACTGGAGCATCCACGCACAGAAAATCCACGATGAAATCTGCGCCCGTGCCTGGAATGAACAACTGGGCAGTTTTGCCTCGACCTTCGAAGGCGACCGGCTCGACGCCAGCCTGTTGCTGATGGCCGAAATCCAGTTCCTGCCGGCGCGCGATCCGCGCTTTGTCTCGACGGTGCGCGCCATCGAAAAAAACCTGCAGCGCGGCGACTTCCTGTTGCGCTACGATGAGGAAGATGATTTCGGCTTGCCCGAGACGGCCTTCCTGGTCTGCACCTTATGGTGGATCCTGGCGCTGTCGCACATGGGCGAGAAGGACAAGGCGCGCGGGCTGTTTGAAAATGTACTGGCGCGGCGCAATCATCTGGGTCTGTTGTCCGAAGACCTGATGCATGACAGCGGCGAGCTATGGGGCAATTTCCCGCAGACCTACAGCATGGTCGGCCTGATCCAGTGCGCGTCACGGCTGTCGCAATCGTGGGATAACGCTTACTGAGCCAGTAGGCAGTCTGATCTTGTGATGCAGCCAGGGTTTTACCAGGGAGCAAAGGGTGGAAAAAGGCGTTATTGGCGGAATCGACATTGGCGGCACCAAGGTCGCGGTCACGGTCGCGACTGCGCAGGGCGTACTGTGCCGATTGTCCGAACCTACCTGCAAGACCGGCGCCCCCGAAGCCCTGCCCGAGCAGTTGATCGCGCTGCTCGACGCAGCCATGGCGCAAGCAGGTGTCCCCGGCGTGGATGCGGTCGGCGTGAGCTCCTGTGGCCCGTTTGCCCGCCTCGACGGCCGGCTCGCACTGGTCACGCCGAATATCTGCGGCGCCTTGTCGGTTGCTGATGATTTGCCCAACGACTGGGCCAGCATTCCATTGGAGCGCGTGCTGCGAAGTCGTTTTTCCAGCATGGTCATCTGCAACGACGCAGTGGCGGCCTTGCATGCCGAGCGAATCTTCGGTGCTGTGCAGGATGAACCCGATTGCATCTACGTCACCTGGAGTACCGGCGTTGGCTTCGGACTGTGCGTGGATGGCAATTTGTTGGCCGGCAAAAGCGGCAATGCCGGCCATGCCGGACACATGTTGATGAGCGAAAGTTCGGACGCCCTGTGTGGCTGCGGTAACCGCGGCGACCTGGAAGGCATGATTTCCGGCCGCAACCTGGCGCGCCGGCTGGGGCGTACCACCGCGGATATTTTCAATGACGCCCGCGAGGGCAATGCCGCGGCGCGCGAGATCGTCATGGACGCCGCCCATTGGCTGGGCCGCGCGCTGTACAACCTGACTGCCACGCTGGACACCCGCCGCATCGTGATCGGCGGCGCGGTCTGGGAGCATCACGGCGACTGGCTGGCGCCGATCGTGCAACAGGAAATCAGTTCGCGCTTGCCGGCGCTGAGCCAGGGCGTGCAGGTGCTGTCTGCCGGCTTGGGACGGCTGGTCGCCGACATTGGCGCGCTGTCGCTGGTGATGCCGCCAGCTTGGCAGGCCCAATGGCGCACGACGCGGCCGTGGCAGGAGCAACTGGCCGATCCGTCCTGACAATTCGCGGGCAGATCGGCGGCCGGTCGCTAGCCCGGTGTTTCCACCGGATTCAATTCCGCCCCGCAATCCTTGCAAAACCGTGCCGTAGGTTCATGCCCCTCCGAGAGGCACGCCGGGCACACGCGCGGCCGAACGATCCGCGTGAAGCGCTGCGCGGTCATTTCCGAACTGATGATGCCGGTCGGCACGGCCAGTATTCCCCAGCCGGTCAGCATCATCAGCGATGCAATCGCGCGGCCGAGATCGGTTTTTGGCACGATGTCGCCGAATCCCACCGTGGTCACCGCCGTAATCGCCCAGTAGATTGATGTGGGTATGCTGGTGAAGCCGTTCCCCGGGCCTTCGACGACGAACATCACCGTGCCCATCACCAACACAATGATACCCACCACCGACAGGAAAATCAGGATCTTGCGCCGGCTGGCCATCATGGCGCGACCGAGCAGGCCATATTCTTCGACATAGGCGGTCAGCTTGAGTATCCGGAAGATGCGCAGTACGCGCAGGATCCGTATGTCGAGCAGCACTTCGGTGCCGGGAACCAGCAGCGCAACGTAGGTCGGCAGGATGGAAAGCAAATCGATGACACCGAAGAAGCTGGTCACGTACCGCCGCGGATTGCGCACGCAGGCGATGCGCGCCAGGTACTCCAGCGTGAACGTGATCGTGAACAGCCACTCCAGCACGTTAAGCATTGCGCTGTGGCGCGCCGACACCGACTGGACTGTATCGAGCATGACGACCAGCACACTGACGATGATCGCTGTGATCAATGCCAGGTCGAACAACTTGCCAGCTGGCGTGTCCGATTCGAAGATGATGATGTAAAAGCGCTGGCGCCAGCCCGATTCGGCTGGTTTGCCGAATCGAGCCCCCGGATCAGCGGGGATGGCAGTTGGTTTTTCGCGTTCGGTCATCTGTAATCTTCGTCGGATCTGCAGGGCTGAAGAGCATCAGGAGCTAACCGGGCGGTGTCGCAAGCGGCGCTCGTCCAGCCGCCATTATGGGCCACGAATCGATGAGAAATTGCTCTGCTTCGGCCACACCATCAAAAACCTGAGGGCCGGCAATAAGGCCTGTCAGCAACATGACAGGCGCATCCGGCCGCAGGAGACTTTTTTTCTTGGTATTCGGTCCTTGTTGGTCAGTCGGGACGAGACTTTTTCTTCGTACGTGTTACCAAGCCGCTCCAAAAATCTGGACTATGAGGAGTGCTCCATGCAGGTCACTGGAAAACGGGCAAGGGAAGACGAATTTTTTAACGAGTCCAAGCGGCAAAGACGCGACCAAGCGGAATCGATGCAGGTTTCTGTGCCGAATATGGTCGAAAGGAACCGTGGGATCGAGCACCGCGCGGCGATTCCTCTACCCACACTCGGGCCGTGGGGATTATTTATTCCCTGGCTGGCGAGAGCCCCTGTTGCCCCCAACATTGTTGTTCGTGATCCGGTTCTCTGGCAAGCCTCCGCTGCGGACAAAGAGGAGAACCTCAATGGCCACCACCGTGCGGAATGGCCGGCCGCCGACGATGAAGCTCGATCATCAGCGTCTGGTTTCCTTGGGGACGAAGAGTATTCCTTGTTCCCTTTCGATGAGAAAAATCCCGGCTTCCGGGTGGACGAAAATGGTGAATCGCTCCCTGAGGAGGCGGGCTTGATGTTTTACGGATACCAGTCGTCGTCAGAAAGATCCCCTCTGCCATCTCCCGAATTCGAGAACAGCGCCGGCTATGGCGAAACCAATGAAGCGTCTTTCGATGAGCAAGACCGCGATCTTCCGATGGACGAAAATAGTCAATCGACCAACGAGGAGTCCGATTCGATGGTTGACGAACGCCCGTCCAGTGAAAGATCCCCCAGTGTGCACTCTCCCAGCGTCGGCTACAGCGAAACCACCGAAGAATCTTCTACAGACGATGAAGACGACCTCTGGCCGGCCGTAAGGGCAGATATCCTCGAAGACCTTGCGCAAGCCCGCAGGAAAAACCAGGAAGCCTGGGACGCAGGGGCCGCAGAGCGTGAGAAAAGAGAGCCAAGATCCTTTGAGGGAAACGGGTTTCGTGCGTCCGTGAGCATGGGCGTGTCCAGCTATCCGTCCATATTTCTGGGCTGCGAAGGTGAACTCGGCGACGAATACTTGCAGCCCTTGGTCGAGGCGGTGCAGGAGAAGCTCTCGTTGAGCAGCAAGCTTTGGATTTCAGTTGACGAGGAAGGCGGCGGCACCGCGTCGGAGGTCCTCCGGCGTATTCCGCAGTCCCAGCTGGCCGGCATTTCATGGCTGCAATTTCCCCTCTGTCAGGACCCGGCATACCTTCTACACCCTGACTTTCTTCAGCCGGGTAGCTTGGGCAAGCTGCTACCCGCCATTCGAACCCTTAAGGTGACTTCATGGGTATTGGGGACCTTGCTGGGGAGTTGCAGTGAATCGATGGCCAAGCTTTCCAAGCTGAAGCTGGTCCTCCAGCACGGCTACGCACCGTCCATTGCAGAGTGGCTAGCTCAGCACTCGCACTTGAAGAACCTGACCATCAAGCACTGGTACGCCATCCCTGAGGGGCAGGGGGTGGAGCACGCCATTGAGCCAATGCTGCGCGCACTGGAAACAAATGAAAGCTTGCAGGGTTTGTGCCTGGATTTGAATCTCAACTTGCACAGTCAAGCCATCATCAGCCTTATCGGGAAAAATTCGGGAATCAGGCAACTCGCGCTGCCGGATTACTTGATGAACGAAGAAGGCGCGGCAATCATCGAGGCGTTTCATTCACGCCCGCGCCTTGACAAATTGAAGATTGGGCTATTCGGCTCAGGGGTTTGGACAGCGCTTGCGCGTTTGATCGCATCACCTTCTTGTCCTCGTGAAATTGAAGTGACAGATCTTGACCCATATCGCCAGTTCGACGACGAATTGATCATTTCGGCCTTGGCTGAGAACCGCAATCTCGAGATGCTGAATTTAAGTTTGTACCACTTTAGCCGACAAGCTGTTCCAGGCTTTGTCGACATGGTGGTGTCCCATCCGACTCTCAAGGGAATCCTTTTCGGACACGTGCTATTTTCTCGTGACGATAAAGAAAGGATCGAGCGGGCACTGAACAGGAACAGGCACAGGGACAAGACGCTGGGCGATGCAAGCGTCGCACTTCAACGGCTTGCGGGGGATATTCCCCCCGAAATTGCCAACATGATCGTTGATGAGTTCCTCCTGCTTCCGCAGCGGTACATACGGTCGTCATTGCAGACCCTGGATAACCTGGCCAGCCTTGTTGATGACAATGGCGCAGACGACGAATCACAGAACTCGTCTGCCTCTGAATAGCCGCAGAGAACCGTGCTCGACGGAACCATATCGCACAGCCCTGCAACAAAACGCGGACCGCATGGCGAGCACGGGTGAAACAAGCGGCACGCATTGATCGCTGGCCGCTTTTCCGCGATGTCCGTTTACCCGTGCAGCGGCTTGTACCGTATCCGCTTCGGCTTGGCGCCTTCTTCGCCAAGCCGTTTTCTCTTGTCGGCTTCGTATTCCTGGTAATTGCCGTCAAAGAAAGTGACTTGCGAGTTGCCTTCGAACGCCAGGATGTGGGTCGCAATGCGGTCGAGGAACCAGCGATCGTGCGAGATCACGAGCACGCTGCCGGCGAACTCCAGCAAGGCATCTTCCAGCGCGCGCAGGGTTTCCACGTCGAGGTCATTTGACGGCTCATCCAGCAGCAAGACATTGCCGCCCATCAGCAGCGTTTTGGCGAGGTGCAGCCGGCCACGTTCGCCGCCCGACAGATTGCCGACCAATTTTTGCTGGTCACCGCCCTTGAAGTTGAAGCGACCAAGGTAAGCCCGTGACGACATTTCGAAACGGCCCACGGTCAGCATGTCGGAACCACCCGAGACATCGTCGAACACGGTCTTGCCGTCGGTGAGCGAATCGCGCGATTGGTCCACCAGCGACAGTCGCACGGTGGAGCCTATTGTGATCTCGCCGCTGTCCGGCTGCTCCTTCCCGGCCAGCATGCGGAACAGGGTCGACTTGCCGGCGCCATTGGGGCCAATGATGCCGACGATGGCGCCGGGCGGTACCTTGAACGACAGATCGTCGATCAGCAAACGATCGCCGTAGCTCTTGCTGACGTTCTTGAATTCGATCACTTCATTGCCCAGACGCTCAGCGACCGGGATGAAGATCTCCTGGGTTTCATTGCGCTTTTGGTATTCGTGTTCGGACAATTCATTGAAGCGCGCCAGGCGCGCCTTGCTTTTGGCCTGCCGACCTTTCGGGTTCTGCCGTACCCATTCCAATTCTTTTTTCAAGGCTTTCTGGCGCGCTGACTCGCTGGATTCCTCCAGCTTCAGGCGGTCTTGTTTTTGATCGAGCCAGGAACTGTAGTTCCCCTTCCACGGAATGCCATGCCCGCGGTCCAGCTCAAGTATCCACTCGGCGGCGTTGTCGAGGAAGTAGCGATCATGGGTAATGGCCACCACGGTGCCGGGGAAGCGCAGCAGGAATTGTTCCAGCCAATCGACCGATTCCGCGTCCAGGTGGTTGGTCGGTTCGTCCAGCAACAGCATGTCGGGGCGCGACAGCAGCAACTGGCACAGCGCCACGCGCCGTTTCTCGCCACCCGACAGTACGCCGATTTTGGCCTCCCACGGAGGCAGGCGCAGCGCGTCGGCGGCCATTTCCAGTTCCAGGTCGAGGTTGCCGCCGGATGCGGTCGACAAGATCGCTTCCAGCCGTGCCTGTTCAGTTGCCAGCGCGTCGAAATCAGCGTCCGGCTCGGCATACGCCGCGTACACCGCATCAAGCTTGCCCTTGGCCTCGAATACTTCGCCCAGTCCGCTTTCCACGGCCTGGCGCACGGTCTGTTCGGGATCGAGTTGCGGCTCTTGGGGCAGGTAGCCGATCTGCAAGCCCGGCATCGGCGTGGCTTCGCCTTCGATGTCCTTGTCGATGCCGGCCATGATTTTAAGCAGGGTCGACTTGCCGGAGCCGTTCAGGCCGAGCACGCCGATTTTCGCGCCGGGAAAGAAAGACAGCGAGATGTCTTTCAGGATCTGGCGCTTGGGCGGAACGGTCTTGCCGACCCGGTTCATGGTGTAGACGTAATTTGCCATGTGGTAAATCCGATGAAGAATGGAGGACAGGCGGGAAGGATAACTGATGCCGAAGGCTGTCGGTTGTACTGCCGGCCGGGGAATGTCCTTGCGCCCAAAAAAACGGGCTGCACATCGCAGCCCGCCTGGTACGCATCCCGACTGTTTACGGAAGGCTATTTCTTTTTGTCGGCGGCCGGAGCTGCCTTCTTGTCAGCGGCGGCGGAAGCGCCCTGCTTGGCAATCACGCTGTCCTTGATGCCGTCATAGACCTTCTGACCCAGGATCTTTTTGGAGACTAGTTCATCCTTGCGCGCGTAGGGCCGACCGGCAACGATTGCCTTGGCTCGCACCTCGCCAATTTGCGGCAGGGTAGCCAACTCTTTTTCCGAGGCCGTGTTCAAATCCATCGGTGCGCTTGCCTTGGCTTTTGCGGCCGGCGCCGCAGCGGCAGCAGCAGGCTTGTCAGCGCTGACTGCTTTCGCATCTTCCTTTGCGGCAAACGCACCAGTATTTAGAAATGTCAGGCTGGCTATCAGTAGCAAAGTCTTGATTAAGCGGTTCATGCCGGTCTCCTAATGGTTATTGATCGAAAGTTCGATTAACGCTCGACAAATGAATTGTAGAGCAAGTATTCGGCATGTTGTTCGTTTGATTGGTTCCCAAAAAAAAGCCAGCGCGCGGGGGATGATCCCGGTGCTGGCTTTGCAGGTCCGTATGAGGTCAATCTTATTGCTGGCCCTGCCGCTCTCTTTGCTACCGGAATCGAGAGTCTGGAATCAAGTCAGGGGAAAGGTGAACCCATCAAGCGGCGACGGCTTCTACTTTCGGCGTGTGTTCCTGTTCCTCGGGCGCGGAGGAACGGATCAGGTAATCAAACGCCGCCAGCGCAGCGCGCGAACCCTCACCCATTGCGATCACGATCTGCTTGTACGGCGTGGTGGTGGCGTCACCTGCCGCAAACACGCCGGCAACCGAGGTTCGCCCGTGCGAGTCGACTTCAATCTCTCCGCGCGGCGACAGGTCGACCACGCCCTTGAGGAAATCGGTGTTCGGCAACAAGCCGATCTGCACGAAAATGCCTTCGAGTTCGACGCTGCGTGGCTCGCCGGTCTGGCGGTCGGTGTAGGCGATTGCCTTTACCCGGCTGCCGTCGCCGATCACTTCCGTGGTTTGCGCCTGGGTGATGACGCGCACGTTGGGAAGACTCAGCAGCTTGCGCTGCAGTACGGCGTCGGCGCGCAATTGGGCGTCGAACTCCAGCAGCGTGACGTGGCTGACAATGCCGGCCAGGTCGATTGCCGCCTCGACGCCGGAATTGCCGCCGCCGATGACTGCCACCCGCTTGCCCTTGAACAGCGGACCGTCGCAATGCGGGCAGTAAGTCACGCCCTTGTTGCGGTATTCCTGCTCGCCGGGCACGTTCAGGTTGCGCCAGCGCGCGCCGGTTGCCAGCACGACAGATTTCGCTTTCAGGCTGGCGCCGCTTTCCAGCTTTACCTCGATCAATTTGCCGGCAGTGAGGCTGATCGCGCGTTGGGCATTCATTACATCGACGTCATATGTTTTGACGTGTTGTTCCAGTGCGGCGACCAGCCTGGGTCCTTCGGTTTCCTTGACCGAAATAAAGTTTTCGATCGACATGGTGTCCAGCACCTGACCGCCAAAGCGCTCGGCAACGATGCCCGTGTTGATCCCCTTGCGGGCGGCGTAAATCCCGGCCGCTGCACCAGCGGGTCCGCCGCCGATGATCAGCATGTCGAATACCCCCTTTTGCGACAGCCTGGCGGCGTCGCGCGCGCCGGCGCCGGTGTCGAGCCTGGCGACAATTTCTTCCAGGCTCATGCGGCCCTGGCCGAATACTTCACCGTTGAGCAATACGGTCGGTACCGCCATGATCTGGCGCTGGTTCACTTCGTCCTGGAACAAGGCACCGTCGATCATGACGTGCTGGATGTTCGGATTGATGACGGCCATCAGGTTGAGTGCCTGCACCACATCGGGACAGTTCTGGCACGACAGCGAAATGAAGGTTTCAAACCGCAAGGGGCCGGGCAGCGAGCGAATTTGCTCGATCACCGCTGCATCGACCTTGGGCGGGTGGCCGCCGACCTGCAGCAACGCCAATACCAGCGAGGTGAATTCATGGCCCATCGGAATGCCGGCGAAGCGAATGCGCGCCCCGGCCTGCTGGCCGCGGCCGGCAATGGCAAACGACGGTGTGCGTTGACCATCGTCAGCGCTCTCGACCAGGGCGATCTTGTCTGACAGCCCGGCGATGTCGTTGAGCAGGGAGCGCATCTCGGCCGCCGCTGCGCTGTCGTCGAGCGCGGCGATGATGTCGATCGGCTGGGTCAGCTTTTCGAGATAGGCTTTGAGTTGGTTTTTCAGGTTGGTGTCGAGCATGGCTGTTCCGATATGAAGGTTGCGGGTGGTATGGCCGCGCGCTGCCCGCTGGCAGCTCGTGGCCGCCAGCCAGGCATTGTTTGTCGGGCATTGCGCCGCCCGTGCTGGCGGCGCAGGGCGTACTCAGATCTTTCCGACCAGATCCAGTGATGGCGCCAGGGTTTGTGCGCCCGGTGTCCACTTGGCCGGACACACTTCGCCCGGATGACTGGCCACGTACTGGGCCGCCTGCACCTTGCGCAGCAATTCCTTGGCGTCACGACCAATGCCGTTGTCATGGATTTCGCACAGTTTGATCTGACCTTCCGGATTGATCACGAAGGTGCCGCGCAGCGCCAGGCCTTCCTCTTCGATCATGACGCCGAAGTTGCGGGTGAGGGTGCCGGTCGGGTCGCCGATCAGCGCGTAGTCGACCTTCTTGATGGCATCCGACGTGTCGTGCCAGGCCTTGTGCGCGAAGTGCGTGTCGGTGGAGATGCCGTAGACCTCGACGCCCATGTCCTTGAATGCGGGGTAGTGCTCGGCCAGGTCTTCGAGCTCGGTCGGGCAGACGAAGGTGAAGTCGGCCGGGTAGAACATGAAGATGGCCCACTTGCCCTTCAGCGACTGCTCGGTGACTTCGATGAACTTGCCGTTCTTGTAGGCCTGCGCCTTGAAGGGCTGGACTTGGGTATTGATGAGCGACATGAAAACTCCTTGAGGTTGAGAGAAACAGCGGAATGCAGCGACAACGGACGTCAGTATTGCTGCGCTGCGTCATTGCGTGGGTTGATTGGAATAATGTCTGCGATGCAGAAAAGCTATTGATCACGTCGAGCGACGCACCGCCCACGGGCCGCCGGTGGGCGCGCCGTCGGCGCGACGGGCCGGGATCAGCGGCCGTTGCGGCCGTGCAGCAGGGCCTCGATCTGCGCGTCCTTCTCCTGCCACAGCTGTGACAGCCAGCGCTGGAAGGTGTCGCGGAAGGCGGCGTCTTCGGCGTAGTCGCCGGTGCAGAAGGCCGGCGGGATGGGCAGCGCCCGCACGCGCACGATGACGCGGGGCGTATCGCCGCACAGGAACTGCCAGAAGCTGGGCGCGCCGGCCGGGTAGACGATGGTGACGTCGATGAGCGAATGGAATTTGTCGCCCATCGC
>NZ_JAUSNH010000160.1 GCF_030645335.1 Lacisediminimonas sp.
AGGCTGGCGGGGCGTTCAAGCTTGTAGTGAGATCGTCGGGGACGACAGTCAAAACAATGTCTGGCGGAGAGGGTGGGATTCGAACCCACGGTACCTTGCAGTACGCCTGATTTCGAGTCAGGTACATTCGACTACTCTGCCACCTCTCCTGATGCGGTTTCGATTCTGCGGTCGGCAATTCTCGAAGTCCGCGATTGTAGCAGAGATCGTGTCGTGTGGGAAAGCGCTGGCCTGAATCAAGCGGATAAAACCGTCATCCCGTTCATGTATGGCTGCAATGCCGTCGGAACCAATACGCTGCCGTCGGCCTGCTGGTAGTTTTCAAGGATCGCCACCAGCGTTCGGCCAACTGCCAGGCCGGAACCATTCAGGGTGTGCACATGCTCGGGCTTGCCCTGCCCTTTGCGGAAACGCGCTTGCAGGCGGCGGGCCTGGAAGGCTTCGCAATTGGAGATCGATGAAATCTCCCGATAGGTCTTTTGCGCCGGCAACCAGACTTCAATGTCGTAGGTCTTGGCTGCGCCAAATCCCATGTCGCCAGTGCACAGGGTCACGACCCGATACGGCAATTCCAGCTTTTTCAGGATGTTTTCGGCATGGCCGAGCATGTCGTCAAGCGCTTGCCATGACTGCTCGGGCGCGACGATTTGCACCATTTCCACCTTGTCGAACTGGTGCTGGCGGATCATGCCGCGGGTGTCGCGGCCGTAGCTGCCGGCTTCCGACCTGAAACACGGCGTGTGCGCAGTCAGGCGCAGCGGCAGCGTTTCAAATGGCAGGATGTCGCCGCGCACCAGGTTGGTCAGCGTGACCTCCGAGGTCGGGATCAGGTACAGCGGATCGCCCTCGCCTTCCTGGCCGCCCTTCTTCACGGCAAACAGGTCTTCTTCGAATTTCGGCAACTGCCCGGTGCCACGCAGGGAATCGGCATTGACGATGTAGGGCGTGTAGCACTCGGTGTAGCCGTGCTCCATGGTGTGGGTGTCGAGCATGAATTGGGCGATGGCGCGGTGCAGGCGGGCCATCGGCCCCTTCATTACGGCAAAGCGCGATCCGGCAAGCTTGGTGCCGGCGTCGAAGTCCAGGCCGAGCGCAGCGCCCACATCAACGTGGTCACGCGCTTCGAAGCTGAAGACCGGCGGCGTGCCGACCCGGCGCAGTTCGACGTTACCAGACTCATCCGCGCCGACCGGCACCGACTCGTCAGGCAGGTTGGGAATGATTTCCATCAGCGCAGACAATTGCTCCTGGATCACTTCCAGCCGCGCAGCCGAGGCCTTGAGTTCGTCAGCCAGTCCGGCGACTTCATTGAGCACGGCAGTGGCGTCCTCGCCTTTGCCTTTCAACATGCCGACTTGCTTGGACAGGCTGTTGCGCTTGCCTTGCAATTCCTCGGTGCGGGTCTGGATCTGCTTGCGTTCGGCTTCTATCGTGTTGAAGGCGTCAACGTCGAGCTGGTATTTGCGCGTGGCCAGGCGCGCGGCGACCGCGGCGATGTCCTTGCGCAGGAGTTGGATGTCGATCATGGCTGTTGCTTGTGGGCGATGGCAAAGGCGTCATTGTAGCAAGGGCGGCACCGCTTCCCGCGCGGCAGGCGCAAGCTTGTTGTGATCGCGGCCGACGCTGCGGCTTGACTGCGCGTACCGAAAGCGCGGTGCGCCCGGGCCCTGTCAGCCCTTGCGGCCCGCCAGGTACTCGACACCGGCCGGTCCATAACGCTCGGCATGCGGCACCCCGGCCAGCAAGTGAAAGATATCGCCGACCCGATACAGGCGTTCAGTGTCGCCAGTGGTAATGGCAATCTCGCCCGCCACGATCAGCGCCTTGGCTTCAAACGGATGGGTGTGCACGTCCAGGCTGCCCGGCCCGCGACGCACAGGCACGACTTCGTATCCCTGGCTGCTCAGTTGCTCGGTGAATTCCTCTGGCGTCATCGCTGCTTGCCTCCATTGCGGTTTATCTGGCTGACGGGTCTGTACGGGCCGAATCCGGCATGCCCGGACACCATGCATGAGGGATTATCACCGATCCGCGCACAGCGGATTGCTTGATCTGCATCAGGCACATCACGCATGCCGCCACGAGTGTGATCGCGTTTCGGTTATTGATAGGCGCATGCCGGCACAAAGCGATAAAGCACCCTTGACGCGCGTCCTGTTCGGCGGCGACGTGATGCTGGGCCGCGGCGTGGCGCAGGCAATCCAAACCGAGGGTTCGGATTACCCTCTCGGCAACATCGCGGATTGCTTGCGCAGCGCCGATCTGTGCATCGTCAACCTGGAATGCGCGATCACCTCGGCATCGCGGCGCTGGGACGGTGAACCCAAGGCTTTTTACTTCGGTGCGCCGCCGCAAGCGGCGTCCGCGCTGGCGCACGCCGGCGTCGACCTGGTCAGCCTGGCGAACAATCATGTGCTCGATTTCGGGCTGGCTGGCCTGCGCGACACGCTGCGCCTTCTCGACGAGCAGGGAATCGGCCATTGCGGCGCAGGCCATGCCTTGGCCGGTGCGCTGGCGCCGGTCGTGCGCGAGGTCCAGGGCCTGCGCTTTGGCATGGTGTCGTTTTGCGACCATCAGGCCGACTTCGCCGCCGCTGCCGGCCGCCCCGGCATTGCCTGGCTGGACTTGGATGATGAAGCGGGCGCGCTGCATGCTTTTCGGCAGGCATTGGACAGCCTGCAGCAGCAGGCTGTCGACTGGCCGATCCTGGCGCTGCATTGGGGGCCCAACATGGTGTGGCGGCCCAGCCAGCAATTCCGCCGCCTGGCGCACGCCGCCATCGACATGGGCTGGAAAGTCCTGTTCGGGCACAGTGCCCATGTGTTCCATGGCATTGAAATCCATCGCGGTTGCCCGATCCTGTATGCCGCTGGCGACCTGGTGGATGATTACTGGGTCGATCCGGACTTTCGCAACGACCATCAATTGCTGTTCGAATTGACGCTGGACCAAACCAGCCTGCGGCAACTTCGACTGCTGCCCATTTTCATCGACGCTTGCCAGGCGCACCCGGCCACTCGCCCACAGGCGCGCACGATCTGGCGCCGCATGCAAGACGCCTGCGCCGAACTCGGCAGCAGCCTGCAAGTCGGCGCGCAGGAAGACCAGGCCCTACTCTTGCTGCCCGGGAGCGCGCACGTGGGTGTGTCCCTGGGCTTGCCCGTGGAGATGCCCAAACCCGGCCGTTGACGTCGCCAGCAGGTGCTGCACAAACCAGTCGCAAGCAAGCCTGGCGACTTCCTCCAGCGTGCCGGCTTCCTCGAACAGATGGGTCGCGCCCGGCACGATCTCGATCCGGTGCTGGCAGCGCATGGCGGCGGCCGCGTCCTGGTTGAGTTCAATCACCTGCTCGTCGAAGCCGCCAACGATCAAGAGCGTGGGCGCATGCACCCTGGACAGTTCGAGGTCGCCGGTCATGTCCGGCCGGCCGCCGCGTGAAACCACTGCGGCGATCAGGTCCGGCCGCTCTGCCGCCACCCGCAGCGCAGCGGCAGCGCCGGTACTGGCGCCGAACAATCCTACCGGCAAGCCGGCGGTGCCGCTGTGGCTGCGGGTCCAGGCGACGGCTGCGTCCAGCCGGCGGGTCAGCAAGTCGATATCGAAACGATTGGCGCGCGAGCGGTCTTCATCGGGGGTGAGCAAGTCGATCAGCAGCGTTGCCAGCCCGGCCGCGCGCAGCACCTGGGCAACATAATTGTTGCGCGTGCTGAAGCGACTGCTGCCACTGCCATGCGCGAACACGACCACGCCGCCGGCTTGCTTGGGCAGGTCGAGATGGCCGCCGATGCTTTGCGCGCCATCCTGGATCTGGATTTCCTCGTGCTTGTCTTCATGGAGGTCGGGATTGATCATTGCCGTTGCCACTCCGCTCAATGTCGGCAGCGCTCGCAGCCGTCCGGGATGCCGAACGGCCCGGGACGGCTTCAGTACACGATGTGACTTGTTCCTGAGTGGGACGTCGTCAGTCTGTAAATAGTTCGCCACTTGCGGGCGAATTGGCTTCTGGCTTTTGCTGCTTATTTTTTATTCTTTGCGACTTCGTCCAGCTGGCGCAGGGTGGCCAGCTTTTCGGCGATCTTCGATTCCAGACCGCGCGGCACCGGCCGGTACCAGCCGGGCTCGCCGATGCCGTCCGGCAGGTAAGTCTCGCCGGCGGCATAGGCACCAGGCTCGTCATGCGCGTAACGATAGGCATGGCCGTAACCGAGTTCTTTCATCAGCTTGGTCGGCGCGTTGCGCAAATGCACCGGCACTTCGCGCGACTTGTCCTGGCGCACGAATGCGCGCGCCTCGTTGTAGGCGTTGTAGCCGGCATTGCTCTTGGCCGCCACCGCCAGGTAGATCACGGCCTGCGCCAGCGCCAGTTCGCCTTCCGGCGACCCCAGGCGCTCGAACGTGGTGGCGGCGTCATTGGCGATCTGCATCGCACGCGGATCGGCCAGTCCGATATCTTCCCAGGCCATACGAACGATGCGGCGCGACAGGTATTTGGGATCAGCGCCGCCATCGAGCATGCGGCACAGCCAATACAGGGCGCCGTCCGGATTCGAGCCGCGCACCGACTTGTGGAGCGCGGAAATCTGGTCATAGAAATTGTCGCCGCCCTTGTCGAACCGGCGTGCATTCAGGGTCAGTGCGTTCTGGATGAATTCCGCGTCGATCACGGACACGCCGGCGGCGCGGGCCGCGGTGTCGGCCTGTTCCAGCAGGTTCAGGAAGCGCCGCGCATCGCCGTCGGCATAACCGACCATGGTGTCGACCGCAAGCTCATCGAACTGCAAATCGCCCAGCACCTGTTGCCGGGCGCGCGCGAACAACTGGTGCAACTCTTCATCGGTCAGTGCTTCCAGCACATAGACCTGGGCGCGCGACAGCAAGGCGGAGTTGACTTCGAAGGAAGGGTTCTCGGTGGTCGCGCCGATCAGCACCACCAGGCCGGATTCGACGAAGGGCAACAGCGCGTCCTGCTGGCTCTTGTTGAAGCGATGGATCTCGTCGACGAACAGGATCGTCTTCTTGCCCATGTTCAGGTTTTGCTCGGCCTGCTCCATCGCGGCGCGAATATCCTTGACGCCGGAAAAAACGGCGGACAGCGCAATGAATTCGTAATTGAAGGCCGAGGCGGTCAGGCGCGCCAGTGTGGTCTTGCCGACCCCGGGCGGCCCCCACAGGATCATCGAGTGCGGCTTGCCGGATTCGAACGCCAGCCGCAGCGGCCGGCCCGGACCGATCAGGTGGGATTGCCCGATCACGTCGTCCAGCACTTTGGGCCGCAGCGCCTCTGCCAGCGGTGCGGTGGGCGCGGTGCTGAACAGGTCAGCCATGCCTGGGGCCGTTCACTGTTCCAGCACGTCGGCCCCCTTGGGCGCGACAAAACGGTAATGGGTTGCCGGCAAGGCGGGATTTTTCTCAAATTTGGTGAAGCTCAATAGCGTCACCTGGCCAAACGAATCGCGCAACTCCATCGCCGCCGGCACGCCGTCGCGCAAGCCAATGCCGATTTGCTCGAAGGTGGTGTCCTTGGACTTTGGCGTGGCCTGCAACCAGGCCATGCCTTCGCGGGTGCCGCCATCCTTCAGCGTGAAATTGGTTTCCAGGTCATTACTGCCGAACAGGATCGCTGCCGGCGACGAGCCGAGCGCATTGCCGAGTTTGCGCACCGTGACCTGGTTCAGATCCTTGTCATAAATGTAGAGCTTCACGCCATCGGCCTGCAGCACCTGTTCGTAGGGCTTGCGATAAGTCCAGATGAACTTGCCGGGCCGGGAGAACTGGAACGTGCCGGATGACTCCTTGGACAGCTGGACTTTGCCAGGGGCAGCACTGTCCTGGCGGACAACGCGTTGCACGAATTCTCCGCTGGCCGAACGGGTGCCGGCGACGAAGCTCCTGAATTGATCCAGCGCATCGGCGTGCGCTGCCGGTATCGCGACCAGCAGGCTGGCAGACAGCGCCATCAGTGCGGCGATGTGACGTCGTTTCATGAATTCCTGAATTCCTTGATGTGGTGGAGTCGGGTGCAATACGGCCAGCGAAGCCGCCAGCCAGGCCTGGACCCGTGATCAACGCGCTAGTCCGCGGTATTGCCCGCCGGCACCAGGATTTCCCGGTTGCCGTTGGATTGCATTGTTGATACGACGCCACTATGCTCCATTTGTTCTAGCAAGCGTGCGGCGCGATTGTAACCAATTCGCAAGTGCCGCTGCACCAGCGAGATGGACGCCCTGCGGTTCTTGAGCACGATCGCCACCGCCTGGTCGTACATCGGGTCCGATTCGGTGCTGCCATCGGCGGTGCTGCCGCTGGCGCCATCGGCGCCCTCCTCCGACGATCCGCCTTCGAGTATGCCTTCAATGTAGTCCGGCTCGCCTTGCGACTTCAAGTGGTCGACCACGCGGTGCACGTCCTCGTCGGAGACGAAGGCGCCGTGCCCCCGCACCGGCAGGCCGGTGCCGGGCGGCATGTAGAGCA
>NZ_JAUSNH010000174.1 GCF_030645335.1 Lacisediminimonas sp.
GATTGCGTTCGCCGCGTTGGTCATCGCCGCACACCGGCAAACAACCCGCCCTGACACTGCGGCACTGATGCCATCACCTGACCAAGCCCCAGCGCTGCACCAATCAAGCCGGGTCGCCACGGCCTGGCGTGCTGTCGTGCGTGGCATGCGCTCGCTCAACCGAACCACCATGGGCTTGCTCGTCTTGCTGGCCAAGCTGACGCTGGGGGTCTACATCGCGTTTTGCCTGCTGTTCCTGGCCCTGCGCTATGTCGTGTTGCCCAACATCGACGAGTATAAAAGCACCGTTGAGCAGGTCGCTACCCGGGTTGTCGGGCGGCCGGTGGCAATCGGCACCATCCACGCATCCTGGCATGGCTTGTATCCCAAGCTGACCCTGAACAATGTCGTGATCTACAACCGGAACGGCGATGCGGCGCTCAGCCTGCCACGGGTATCGGCAACAATATCATGGTGGTCGGTCGCCGTCGCCAATCTGCGCCTGAATGCGCTCGAGATCGTGCGTCCGGATCTTGAAATCGAGCGCGATGCCGACGGCAGCCTGTTTGTCGGCGGCATTTACATCGACCCCGCCAAAGAGAGCGACGGCAGCGGCCTGGACTGGCTGCTGCAACAGCGGCAGATCGTGATCCGCGGCGGCTCGTTGCGTTGGCGCGATGCCACCCGCCAGGGGCCCGAACTGCTGCTCACTGACATGACTGCCGTGGTCGAAAACGAGTGGCTGCAGCATCGCATTTCCATCAGGGCAACGCCGCCCGAAGAGCTCGGCACGCCGCTCGACCTGCGTGCCCGTTTTTCCCATTCACCGTTTGCCCGCCTGTCGGACGCAGCAAGCTGGACCGGGACGCTGTACGTGGACTGGCGCGACGCCGACCTGGCGCGTGGCCGGACCTGGTTCGACTATCCGATCGAGATTGAGCAAGGACGCGGCGCAGTGCGCGCCTGGCTCAGTTTCGACCATGCGGCCGTGGTCGACCTGACTGCCGACCTGGGCCTGTCGAACCTGTCGGCGCGTTTGCGACCGGACCTCGACATGTTGCACCTGACGCGCGTGCAGGGACGTGTTGCGGCCGGCGAGACACTGGGCACGCGCACCGACAAATTGTTCTGGTATGGCCGTCGCGGGCACACCGTTGCGCTGCAGGATTTTTCCTTCGAGACCCGGGACGGCCTGCAACTGCCGCCCACCACGATAAGCGAGCGCTTCGTCGAGGCCAGCGGCGCCCGGCCGGCCAGCACGGAAGTGCAACTGGCCGCGGTCGACCTGAAAGCGCTGGCAAGTTTCGCCGGCGGCTTGCCATTGAGCCAGGAACAGCGGCGCATGATCGCGGATTTTGCGCCAACAGGGCGGCTGACCGATTTCAGTGCGAAATGGCAAGGCGCTTACCCCGACATCAAGACGTATCAGCTGAAAGGGAATTTCGCTGCACTGAGCATGCGTCCAAAGCCGGCGCAGCCGGCCATCAGCAAGACGCGAACGCAAGCCGCGCGTCCGGCCGTGCCCGGCCTGCCGGGATTTTCCAACCTGACCGGTTCGGTCGACATGAACGAAAAAGGCGGCGGCCTGAAAATCGTGGCCGACAACGCGATCCTGCAGTTGCCCGGACTGTTCCCCGCGGCCGACCTGGCATTTGACGAGCTGGGCATGGCCGCGCGCTGGACCGTGCAAGCCGACAATAAATTCCAGTTCAATGTCACGGATGCGCGCTTCCTGCATGAAGGCATGCGCGGCAAGCTGACTGCGCGCTATTCCACCACCCTGGGCGGTAACAAGGCTGCCGATGCGCTCGAATTGCAGGCCCACCTGGATCAGGCCGATGTGCGTATGCTCGGCCGCTATTTGCCGCTGAGCACATCGCCCAAACTGTCCCAATGGCTCACCAGCGGATTGCAGGAAGGAAAGCTGCATGACGTCGCAGTCGTAGTGAACGGCAAGCTGGCCGAATTTCCGTATCGCACCACCCGTCCCGGTGAAAAGCCCAAAGGCCAATTCAGCGTCAGCGGCCGGATTGAAAACGGCAAGCTCGATTACGCGCCCGGCGCGTTCTCGGCCAGCAATCGCACGCGCCAGCTATGGCCCTCGATCGAGAATATCAACGGTCGCCTGCTGATTGACCGCACCCGGCTCGAAGTGCGTGGCGACAAGGGGCAGTCAAACGGTGTGGCGCTGTCCAATGTCGTGGCCGGCATACCCGACCTGCTGGCCGCGAATCCGCTGCTCAGCGTCAATGGCACGGCGCAAGGGAGCTTGCAGGATTTATTGAGTTTCACGGTCAACTCGCCGGTCGGCGGATGGATCGGGAACATTACCGATGAGAGCCGCGCGACGGGTAACGCCAGGCTGCTGCTCAATCTGCAACTGCCGCTGCACGACATGGCCAGTGCCAAGGTGAAGGGCACTGTGCAGTTTGCCGGCAACGACCTCACCTTGATGGACGGCATGCCGCCACTGTTGCGCACCACCGGCGAATTGCGTTTTCACGAAAAAGGCTTCGACCTGGCCGGCGTGCGCGCAAATTTTCTTGGCGGACCGGTGAGCCTGACGGGTGGATCGCAGCGTGACGGCCAGATCGCGGTACGGGCTGAAGGCGCCGCATCGATCGACGGCGTGCGGCGCGCCTATCCGATGCCGATGGTGGAGCGGCTTAGCCAGCGCATCAGCGGGGGCGCGCGCTATACCGTGCAGGTCAATGTCCGGGACAAGCGGCCGGAAATCATCCTCGAATCCAGCCTGCAAGGCCTGGCGCTGGATTTTCCTTCGCCCTTGCGCAAGGCCGCGGGCGAAGCCATGCCGCTGCGGCTGGACTTGAGCGCCGTCCCGAGCGAACGCGGCGGTGTGCTGCGCGACCAGATCAGGGCCAGCCTGGGAAGCACGATCAGCGCTCGCTACCAGCGCCGCAAGGGCGCCGCAAAGGACGCCGGCTGGGACGTCGTGGCAGGCGGCATCGGCGTGAACGTACCGGCGCCACAGCCCGACAGCGGACTGGTCGTCAACGTCAGCCTGCGCGCGCTCGACATCGACGCCTGGCGCAGCGCCACGGCCAGCATCGTCGAAGCGCCGGCCGCGCCGGCAGCCGTCCCCGGCGCTGTCCCGGTCGGCGGCGACAGGCTCAATCTCGAGCAGTATTTCAGTCCCGAGGTACTGGCCGCGCGCGCAACCGAACTGCGGATCGCGAACAAGAAGCTGGACAATGTCGTGGTCGGCGCTTCCCATCAGGACGGCGTGTGGCAGGCCAACATTGAATCGGTCCAGGTATCGGGCTACCTGTCCTGGGCAGAGTCGCGCTCGGGCCGTGGCCGCGGGCGGGTCACGGCGCGGCTGACCTCGCTGATCATTCCGCCGTCGGCGGCGGGTGACGTCTCCGACCTGCTGGAAGGAAAGGGCGTGGCGACCCAGATACCGGCGCTCGACGTGGTGGCCGAAAACTTTGAACTGTTCGGCAGGAAGTTCGGCCGTATCGAATTGAACGCCAATAATGCATCGACACCCGCTGGCCGCGAATGGCGCATCAACAAGCTCAGCGTTGCCAACGGCGACGCCACCATGTCGGCCACCGGCAACTACCAGTCGCATGACGGCAAGAGCTATTCGACCCTCAACTACAATCTCGACATCATCGACGCCGGCCGCTTGCTGGACCGGCTGGGCTTTGCGCGGGTGTTGCGGGGCGGCCAGGGCAAGATGACCGGCGAGGTCGGCTGGAGCGGTTTGCCTTACTCGATCGACATTGCGTCGCTGACGGGCGAGCTCAACCTCGATCTCAAGGCTGGGCAGTTCCTCAAGGTCGATCCGGGCGCGGCCAAGTTGCTGGGTGTATTGAGCCTGCAGTCGCTGCCGCGCCGGCTGGTACTGGATTTCCGCGATGTCTTTTCAGAGGGTTTTGCGTTCGACGGCGTGACGGCAGCCGCCATGATTTCAAAGGGCATCATGAAGACCGACAACTTCAAGATGCGCGGTGTCAGCGCCGCCGTCCTGATGGACGGCACCGTCGACCTGGTGCGCGAAAGCCAGGACATCCATGCTGTCGTGATTCCCGAAATCAATGCCGGCGCCGCCTCGGTGGCGTATGGCCTGCTGGTCAATCCGGTGCTTGGCATCGGCTCGTTCCTGGCCCAGCTATTCCTGCGCGATCCGCTGATGCGGGCATTTACTGTCGAATACGACATCACCGGACCCTGGAAGGATCCGGTGATACGCAAGGCCTCGCGCGCTGGCGACGGCAGCGGTTCGCCCGACGCCGCTGCGCAATCGTCCAGGCCGGTGCGCTGAGCATTCCGGCCACCCACCGCTAAGCATTCAACCCGGAAAATCGCCATGTCCGATACGACGTCGATGAAAGTCGCAGCAATCCAGATGGTGTCGTCGCCCGATGTCGGCGAAAACATGGCGCATGCACGCGACCTGGTGGAGCAAGCCGTCGCGCAGGGCGCGCGCATCGTGCTGCTGCCTGAATACTGGCCGATATTCGGCCGCCGCGATACCGACAAGCTTGCAGTTGCCGAAGCGCCCGGCGCCGGTCCGATACAGCAGTGGATGGCGCAACTGGCCGCCGAAAAAGGCATCTGGCTGGTCGGCGGCACGGTGCCGCTGGTGTCTGCCGAAGCCGGCAAAGTGCTCAATACCTGCCTCGTCTATGGCCCGCAGGGCGAATTGCTGAGCCGCTACGACAAGATCCACCTGTTCGGATTCACACGCGGGGAGGAGTCCTACAACGAATCGCGCACCATCAGCGCCGGCTCTGCGGTCGCCAGCTTCGAGTCGCCGATGGGCCGCGTCGGCCTGTCGGTCTGCTACGACCTGCGCTTTCCCGAGCTGTACCGCGCGCTGGGCACCTGCGCACTGATCGTCGTGCCCTCCGCCTTCACATACACGACCGGCCGCGCCCACTGGGAAATCCTGCTGCGCGCGCGCGCCATCGAAAACCAGTGCTACGTGCTCGCTGCCGCGCAGGGCGGCCTGCACCAGAACGGCCGCAGCACCTGGGGCCACACGATGCTGGTTGATCCTTGGGGCGAGATCGTTGCTGTCCTGCCCGAAGGGGAAGGTTGCGTGGTCGGTGAAATGCATGCCGAAGTCCTGCACAACACCCGCGAAAATCTTCCCGCATTGAAACATCGGCGCTTGTGAAGCTTGTCCCTGGGCGAACCCGCGCCTGGCGTGCTGTTTGCCATCGCCGGCGCGGAACGAACAAGGGAAGCAGGAATCTCTACAATCTAGTAACCTTTGCTCCATCCAACTCCTTACCAGTCAGCCCAGCGCTGCATTCCTGAATGAATCTGTTCGAACCCAATCTGAAGAACCTGGCTGTCGCCCGCGACATACTCCTCACGCCGTTCGGCCTGGACGAGGCAAAACTGATCAAGACGCTGGGCACGATGTTTACCCATCGCGTCGATTACGCCGACTTCTATTTCCAGTTCACCAAGAGCGAGGGCTGGAGCCTGGAGGAAGGCATCGTCAAGACCGGCAGTTTCTCGATCGACCAGGGGGTGGGCGTGCGCGCCGTGTCCGGCGACAAGACCGCCTTCTCCTATTCCGACGAAATTTCCGAGCGCGCCTTGCTCGACGCCGTCGCTGCCACCCGCACCATTGCCCGCCAGGGCGCCGGCAAGGTCAAGATTGCCTCGTCGATCCGTCCGGTGGGCGGGCGTTCGCTGTACCTGCCCAATGACCCACTGTCCTCGCTCGATGCGACCGCCAAGGTGCAATTGCTGGAAAAAGTCGAGCGCATTGCGCGCGCCAAGGATCCGCGCGTCGTGCAAGTGATGGCGGGGCTGGCCGGTGAATACGATGTCGTGCTGGTGGTGCGCTCCGATGGCGTGCTGGCGGCCGATATCCGGCCGCTGGTCAGGGTTTCCGTCACCGTGATCGCCGAGCAGGACGGCCGCCGCGAAATGGGTTCCTCCGGCGGCGGCGGACGCTACAGCTTCGGCTATTTCACCGACGAGTTGCTGGAAACCTACGCCAGCGAAGCGGTCGCAGCCGCGCTGGTCAACCTCGACGCCCGTCCGGCCCCGGCCGGCGCGATGACCGTCGTGCTCGGACCAGGCTGGCCCGGTGTGTTGCTGCACGAGGCAATCGGACATGGACTGGAAGGCGATTTCAACCGCAAGGGATCGAGCGCATTTTCCGGACGCATCGGCCAGCGGGTGGCGGCCAAGGGCGTCACTGTGGTTGATGACGGCACGCTGCCTGACCGCCGCGGTTCGCTCAACATGGACGACGAAGGCAATCCGACCCAGTGCACCACGCTGATCGAAGACGGCATCCTGAAAGGCTACATCCAGGACACCATGAATGCGCGGCTGATGAAAATGCCGGTCACCGGCAATGCCCGTCGCGAATCCTTTGCGCACATGCCGATGCCGCGCATGACCAATACCTACATGCTGGCTGGCGACAAGGATCCGGCGGAGATCATCGCCTCCGTCAAGAATGGACTGTACGCAGTCAATTTTGGCGGTGGCCAGGTCGACATCACCAATGGCAAGTTCGTGTTTTCCGCCAGCGAGGCCTACATGATCGAGAATGGCCGGGTCACGTATCCGGTCAAGGGCGCCACCCTGATCGGCAACGGTCCGGACGTGCTCAACCGCGTCACCATGATCGGCAATGACATGCGTCTCGACTCCGGCGTCGGCGTCTGCGGCAAGGAAGGCCAGAGCGTGCCGGTGGGGGTTGGCCAACCGACCATGCGCATTGAAGGCATGACCGTCGGCGGCACCGCATAGCCGTCACGGCAGGGCTGGCGGTGGCGAAAAGCGACAGGAAAATCGGCGGCGGCGCTTGCCAAAGCCGATGAATTACTGCACTATCATCCGCTGAACCCACCGTTTCCGACCAGTTCATGAGCAATATTCGTTTCTTCGGCTTCCACTTTTACTTTAGCTATTCCAGCCCCCAGGCGGTGGAAAAGCGGTAAGGTCGCGCTAGAACGAGACAAACCGGATTCCTGAAAAAACCGCCCGCCAAGGCGGTTTTTTCTTTTGGACGATCATCACAGCATACCGATTGGAGAAAGCATGCCACGCACCGACGACTTACGGATCAGGGAATTGAAAGAACTCTCGCCCCCCTCGCATTTGATTCGCGAATTTCCCTGCTCCGAGCAGGCTGCGCAAACCACCGCGCAATCGCGCACCGCGCTGCATCGCATCCTGCACGGGCAGGACGACCGCCTGATGGTGGTCATCGGCCCCTGTTCCATCCACGACACCAAGGCCGCCATGGAATACGCCAGGCGCCTGGTGAAAGAGCGCGCGCGCTTCAAGGACGAACTCGAAATCGTCATGCGCGTGTACTTCGAAAAGCCCCGCACCACAGTGGGCTGGAAGGGACTGATCAACGACCCGTACATGGACAATAGTTTCCGCATCAATGACGGTCTGCGGCTGGCGCGCGAGCTGCTGGTCCAGATCAATGAACTGGGCTTGCCGGCCGGGACCGAATTCCTGGACATGATCAGCCCGCAGTATGTGGCCGACCTGATCAGCTGGGGCGCAATCGGTGCGCGCACCACCGAATCGCAAGTCCATCGCGAACTGGCGTCCGGCCTGTCCTGCCCGGTAGGATTCAAGAATGGCACCGATGGCAATATCAAGATTGCGGCCGATGCGATCAAGGCGGCGTCGCAGCCGCACCATTTCCTGTCCGTGACCAAGGGCGGTCACTCGGCAATCGTGTCGACCAATGGCAATGAGGATTGCCATATCATCCTGCGCGGCGGCAAGGCGCCGAATTACGACGCCGCCAGCGTGGAAGAAACCTGCAAGGCAATCGCCGCCAACGGCCTGGCTGCGCGGGTCATGATCGACGCTTCGCACGCCAACAGCAGCAAGAAATTCGAGAACCAGGTTCCGGTGATCGCCGACATTGCCGGCCAGGTTGCGGGCGGCGACACCCGGATCATCGGCGTGATGATCGAATCGCATCTGGTGGGTGGCCGCCAGGACCTGGAACCCGGTCGTGAACTGACTTATGGCCAGTCCGTCACCGATGGCTGTGTCAGTTGGGAGGACAGCGTGCCGATGCTTGAGAAGCTGGCTGAAGCGGTGCGCAAGCGGCGCTTGCATGCCGCTGATGACGAGTAAGGCGAAGGCATTTGGTTCGGCAGCGTGCTTGCGCTGCCGGTCCGGGCTGTTGGATTGACCCGTCGCCATCGGGCGTCGCGCCGGCGGGCGCGGCCCGCTGATGCCGCCGTGCTGCCGCAATAGCCGGTTCGCCAGCCCGGCGAACCGCCGCGCGCAGCCGCTCTGGCCTCAGTCGCGGAAGTTGTTGAATTCCAGCGGCAGGTCGGCCACTTCCTTGCGCAGCAGCGCCATCGCCGCCTGCAAGTCATCCCGCTTGGCGCCGTTGATGCGGACCGCCTCGCCCTGGATGCTGGCCTGTACCTTCATCTTGCTGTCCTTGATGATGCGCACGATCTTCTTGGCGGCGTCGGACTCGATGCCATTGCGGATCTTGATCACTTGCTTGACCTTGTCGCCGCCCATTTTCTCGACCTTGCCAATGTCCAGGAAGCGCACGTCCACGCTGCGCTTGACCAGCTTGTTGGTCAGCACGTCGCGCACCTGGCTCAACTGGAAGTCGGAATCGGCAAAGGCGGTCAGGTCGCGTTCCTTCTGTTCCACGCGGGCGTCGGACCCCTTGAAGTCGAACCGTGTCGAAATCTCCTTGTTGGCCTGGTCCAGCGCATTGCGCACTTCGACCATATTGGCTTCGGAGACGACGTCAAATGATGGCATGGTGGTTTCCTCGATCTGATCCAGACAGACATGTCTGATTTGCAGCAGGCAATTCTAGCGGAGCGCAGTGTCGCCCGCCAGTCAAAAGCTATAATCGCCCGCTATGTCTTCTCCAATCCTGCTCCAGAGCAATGTCGCGCTGCGCGCCCATAACACCTTTGGCATCGACGCCGCCGCCGCCAGCTACCTGCGGGTGCTGCATGTCGACGACTTGCGCGCCGTGGCGGCAGACCATCAATTGGCGGCAATGCCGCGCCTAGTGCTGGGCGGCGGCAGCAACATCGTCCTGACCGGCGATTTTCCCGGCCTGGTATTGCACATGTGCACCAGCGGCGTCGAAGTCACCGGTGAAACCCAGGACGCGGTACTGGTCACTGCGGCTGCCGGCGAAAACTGGCACCGGCTGGTGGACTGGACGCTGCAGCATGGGCTGGGCGGGCTGGAAAACCTGTCCCTGATACCGGGCAGCGTCGGTGCGTCGCCAATCCAGAACATCGGCGCTTACGGTATCGAGTTGAAGGACCGCTTCCACAGCCTGCGCATGATCGACATGCAAAGCGGCGCGATCCGGTCGCTGAACCGGGATGAGTGCGGCTTTTCCTATCGCGACAGCATCTTCAAGCATACATTGCGCGACCGCGCGGTGATCCTCGACGTCACGCTGGCACTGCCCAGGCGCTGGCAGGCCTGCATCGCGTATGCCGAACTGGCCAATGAGTTGCGCGCGCGCGGCGTCGCCGCGCCCACGGCGCGCCAGGTGGCGCACGCGGTCATCGCCATCCGCCAGCGCAAGCTGCCGGATCCGGCCACCATCGGCAATGCCGGCAGTTTCTTCAAGAACCCGGTGGTCGGCGCCTCCCGGCGCGACGAGCTGGTCGCCAGGCATCCGGCGCTGGTGAGTTATCTGCAGGCCGATGGCAGCTACAAGCTCGCTGCCGGTTGGCTGATCGATCAGTGCGGCTGGAAGGGCAGGAGCCTGGGTGCTGCGGGCGTCTATGAAAAGCAGGCGCTGGTGCTGGTCAACCGGGGGGGCGCGACGGGCGCCGAGGTGATGCACCTGGCCAATGCGATCCGTGCCGATGTCGCCCAACGATTCGGTGTGGACCTGGAGCCGGAACCGGTGGTGGTGTAGCGCTAGTGCTGCCGTCGCCCGGCCGCAGGCGCGGGCCGGGGATACTTCGCCGGCCATCATGCTGTGGCCGGCCAGATGGACTTCAGGACTTCAGGGCTTCAGTCTTTCAGTCCGTCAGGGCTTCAATCCTTGAAATGACAAACGTAGTCCACCGTCTCGATTGTTTCGATCTCGAAGCTGGAATCGCCCGGCACGTCAAATTTCTGTCCGCCTTCATACACATGCCAGTCCTGCTGGCCCTTGATGCGCACGCGGCATTTCCCGGCGTTGAGCTCCATGATTTCCGGTGCGCCGGTATTGAACACCAGCGACGACGGGAAAATCACACCCAGCGTTTTCTTTGTGCCATTCGGAAACAGCACGGTGTGCGAAACACACTTGCCGTCGAAATAGATATTGGCTTTTTTGATGACTGAAACTTCTTCGAATTGAGCGGTCATGATCTGGCAGGATGAAATGTCGGAATGTCGAAATATCGAATGAATGCCCGGCCTGCTATGCCGGGCAAGGAAAGCAACAATTGCCGGCTTGCTATCGGCGCTTGTTGCGGGCGTTGGCGGCAATCCGCATGCGCAGCGCGTTGAGCTTGATGAAGCCGCCGGCGTCGGCCTGGTTGTAAGCGCCGCCGTCTTCGTCGAAGGTCGCGATGGTCTGGTCGAACAGCGAATCCGTCTTGGAGTCGCGTGCGACGATGATCACGTTGCCCTTGTACAGCTTGGCGCGTACCCAGCCGTTGACGCATTGCTGGGTGTGGTCGATCAGGGTCTGCAGTGCGATGCGCTCGGGCGACCACCAGTAGCCGTTGTAAATCATCGACGCGTAGCGCGGCATCAGGTCGTCCTTCAGGTGCGCCACTTCGCGGTCCAGCGTGATCGATTCAATCGCGCGGTGGGCGCGCAGCATGATGGTGCCGCCCGGCGTTTCATAGCAGCCGCGCGACTTCATGCCGACATAGCGGTTTTCCACCAGGTCCAGCCGGCCGATGCCGTGCTTGCCGCCCAGGCGGTTCAGTTCGGTCAGCACCGCGGCTGCCGACAGCCGCTTGCCGTTGAGTCCGACGATGTCGCCTTTTTCGAATTCAATGTCGAGGTATTCGGCTGCATCGGGAGCCGCTTCCGGGCTCACGGTCCAGCGCCACATCGATTCTTCGGCTTCCGCGGCCGGGTTTTCCAGGTGCCGGCCTTCAAAGCTGATGTGCAGCAGGTTGGCGTCCATCGAATACGGTGCGCCGCCTTTCTTGTGCTTCATGTCGACGTCGATGCCGGCGTCTTCTGCATACTTCAGCAGTTTTTCGCGCGACAGCAAGTCCCATTCGCGCCACGGGGCGATGATCTTGACGTTGGGCATCAATGCATAGGCGCCCAGTTCAAAACGGACCTGGTCGTTGCCCTTGCCGGTGGCGCCATGCGAGATCGCATCGGCGCCGGTATCGCGGGCGATATCGATCAGGCGCTTGGCAATCAGCGGACGCGCAATCGAGGTGCCCAGCAGGTACTCGCCTTCATATACGGTATTGGCGCGGAACATCGGGAACACGAAATCGCGCACGAATTCTTCGCGCAGGTCGTCGATGTAAATGTTTTCGGGCTTGATGCCGAATTTCAGCGCCTTCGCGCGCGCCGGCTCCAGCTCTTCGCCTTGCCCGAGATCGGCCGTGAAGGTCACGATCTCGCAGTGGTAATTGTCCTGCAGCCATTTCAGGATCACCGAGGTGTCCAGACCGCCGGAGTAGGCGAGGACGACTTTATTGATTTCGCTCATGCTCTTCTTTCTGATAACGGGATTGGGTTGTTGCGATGTGTCGTGTCCGGTCGCGGGTGTTGACTTGCCTTGCTACAGGCGGCCCAGCAACAGGTATTCCATCAAGGCTTTCTGTACGTGCAAACGGTTTTCGGCTTCTTCCCACACCACGGACTGCGGCCCGTCGATCACGCCGGCGGAAACTTCTTCGCCGCGGTGTGCCGGCAGGCAGTGCAT
>NZ_JAUSNH010000183.1 GCF_030645335.1 Lacisediminimonas sp.
GGCCAAATGGGTTTTAGCGCCTTTTTCTTTGGTGACTTTCTTTTTGGCGCCGCCAAAAAGAAAGTTACGCGCCTGCGGGGGCGCACACCCCGCTTAACAAAACTAAATTCAAAACACCTAAAAATAATCGAAGCAGATAACCAAAAACACGAAAAAAAACCAGTTACCTATTCCAATAACCAACATCCCCATAAACCAACTTTAAATACTCCACAAAAAATCGAATCTTAGCTGGCACATGCCTCTGCTGCGGATAAACCGCCATAATCGTATAATCCGGCAGCGCATAATCATCCAGCACAGTCACCAGCGCTCCACTCTCCAGCTCCCGCTGAATCTCCCAGGTAGACCGCCAAGCCAGCCCCAATCCCTCCACCGCCCAACGGTGCAACAACTCCCCATCATTGCAATCGAGATTGCCATCCACCCGCACCGCAATCGTCTTGCCCCCTTTCCTGAAATACCAGCCGCGCTGCTGTCCGCCCTGCAAGTTGAATGACAGGCAGTTATGCCGCTGCAAGTCATCCAGCGAGACAGGTACGCCGAATCGCTCAAGATAGGCGGGCGATGCGCAGACCACCCTTTGGTTGGGCCACAGCTTGATCGCCACGAAGTTCGGATCGATATGCCCGCCAATGCGTATCCCCATGTCATAGCCCTCCCGCACGATGTCGACCACCTGGTCGGTCAGGTTGAACGACATGCGCAATTCCGGATTGGCCTGGATGAAGCGCGGCGCATGCGGCGCTACATGCCGCCGGCCGAAGGAGGCTGGCGCGGACACGATCAGGTGGCCGGTCGCCGTGTGCTGGCCTTCGGACAGCGCCTTCTCGGCGCCGTTGAGCTCGGACAGCAACTTGCGGCAGTGGTCCAGGTACACCGAGCCCTGCTCCGTGAGCGTCAGGTGGCGCGTGCTGCGATGCATCAGCTTGACGCCGAGGCGTTTTTCCAGTGCGTCGATACGTCGCCCCAGCATCACCGGCGTGACTTTTTGCGACAAGGCGGCGCGCGCCAGGCTGCCTTTTTCAACGGCTTCGACGAATGCTTCGATCTGTGTGAGCTTGTCCATAGCGGTCGATTATTCCATACCGTGAGTATCGGATAAAGCGATCTTTTGTCCTCTTATCAAACCTTTCCATCGTCGTTAGCATCGTCCCATTCGATTACCACATACAGCAAGGGGCAATGACATGGCAAAGATGACGGCAGCAGAGGCAGCAGTCCACGTTTTACGCAAGGAGGGCGCGAACGTGGCGTTCGGGGTACCGGGCGCGGCGATCAATCCGTTCTATGCGGCGATGAAGAAGGATGGCGGCATGCGCCACATCCTGGCGCGGCACGTTGAAGGCGCCTCGCACATGGCAGAAGGCTATACCCGCGCCAGGGCCGGCAATATCGGCTTGTGTATCGGCACTTCCGGTCCGGCCGGCACCGACATGATCACGGGGCTGTACTCGGCGCAGGCCGATTCGATCCCTATCCTTTGCATTACCGGCCAGGCGCCGCGTGCGCGCATGTTCAAGGAAGATTTCCAGGCGGTCGACATCGAGTCGATTGCCAAGCCAGTGACCAAGTGGGCCGTCACCGTGCGCGAACCGGCGCTGGTGCCGCGCGTGTTCCAGCAAGCCTTTCACATCATGCGCTCCGGCCGTCCTGGCCCGGTGCTGATCGACCTGCCGTTCGATGTCCAGGTCGCCGAGATCGAATTCGATCCGGATACCTATGAGCCGCTGCCGGTCTACAAGCCAGCCGCCAGCCGCAAGCAGATCGAAAAGGCGATGGCCATGTTCAACGAGGCCGAGCGGCCTCTGATTACCGCTGGCGGCGGCATTATCAATGCCGATGCTTCGGCGCTGCTGGTGCAGTTTGCCGAGATCGTCGGCGTGCCGGTGATCCCGACCTTGATGGGCTGGGGTGCGATTGCGGACGACCATCCCTTGATGGCGGGCATGGTGGGGCTGCAGACCAGCCACAAGTACGGCAATGCCACGATGCTGGAATCGGACTTCGTGCTTGGCATCGGCAACCGCTGGGCCAATCGCCACACCGGATCGGTGGATGTGTTTACCAAGGGCCGCAAGTTCGTGCACGTGGATATCGAGCCGACCCAGATCGGCCGCGTTTTCGGCCCCGATTACGGCATTGTGTCCGACGCTCGCGCGGCGCTGGAATTGTTTGTCGCCGTGGCGCTGGAATGGAAGGCGGCCGGCAAATTGAAGCGGCGCTCGCAGTGGGTGGAGCAATGCCAGGTCCGCAAGCAGACCATGTTGCGCAAGTCCGACCATGCCGAGGTGCCGATCAAGCCATTCCGCGTGTATCACGAGATGAACCGCTTCTTCGGTCGCGATGTGCGCTATGTGTCGTCGATCGGCAATTCGCAAATCGCGGCGGCGCAATTCCTGCACGTGCATCATCCGCGCCACTGGGTCAATTGCGGCCAGGCCGGGCCGCTCGGCTGGACCATACCGGCAGCGCTTGGTGTGCGCGCAGCCGATGAGAACAGCGAGATCGTGGCAATCTCGGGCGACTACGACTTCCAGTTCCTGATCGAGGAACTTGCCGTCGGTGCGCAATTCAAGCTGCCTTACATCCATGTGCTGGTGAACAATTCCTACCTCGGACTGATCCGCCAGGCGCAGCGCAATTTCGATATGGATTTTTGCGTACAGCTCGGCTTTGAAAACATCAACGTCGAGGGCGGCGAGCTGGCCGGCTATGGCGTCGATCATGTGGCCGTGGTCGAGGGCCTGGGCTGCAAGGCGATCCGGGTGACCGATCCGGACAAGCTGATCGATGCGTTCGAACAGGCGCGGGTCCTGATGCGCCAACATCGGGTACCGGTGGTGGTGGAAGTGATCCTTGAGCGGGTCACCAACATTGCAATGGGTACCGAGATCGACAACGTCAATGAATTCGCCGACGTGGCTGCGATTCGATAAGGGAGGGGAGAAATCATGACAAAACTCGCTGCCAACCTGAGCATGCTGTTCAATGAACTCGATTTCCTGGACCGCTTCGAAGCCGCCGCCGCCAATGGCTTTCGCGGTGTCGAATTCCTGTTCCCCTATGCCTGGGCGCCGCAGCAGATCGCCGACCGGCTCAAGGCAAACGATCTGGAACTGGTGCTGCACAATCTGCCGGCGGGAAACTGGGAGGAGGGCGAGCGCGGCATTGCCTGCCATCCGGCGCGCATGGCCGAATTCCGCGAGGGAGTCGCCCTGGCCCTGCGCTATGCCGCAGCGCTGGGCGTGAAGCAATTGAATTGCCTGGCCGGTGTGGTGCCGCCAGGCGTCACGCAGCAGCAGGCGCATGCCACGCTGGTGGCCAACCTGACGTATGCCGCCCAGCAGTTGCAGGCAGCCGGCGTACGCTTGCTGATCGAGCCGATCAACACCTTCGACATACCGGGTTTCTTCCTGTCGCACACACGGCAAGCGCTCGACATCATTGCGGAAACCGGCAGTGACAACCTGTTCGTCCAGTACGACATCTATCACATGCAGCGCATGGAAGGCGAGCTGGCCAACACCATCAAGGCCAACCTGCCAAAAATCGCGCATATCCAGCTGGCCGACAATCCGGGCCGCTTCGAACCGGGTACCGGGGAAATCAACTATCACTATCTGTTTCGCCTGCTCGACGAGATCGGATATGCGGGCTGGATCGGCTGCGAATACAAGCCCCGGGCAGGTACGGTGCAAGGGCTGGGCTGGCGCGCTGCGCACCAGGTCGGATAAACGTTAAACTACGGCGCGGGCCATGCATGGCAGCCAGTCGGGGGCCATGCCACAGGCCACGCGCCCGGGCAGCAAGCCGTCGTTTGCACGGCGACCAACCAATACCAGAGACCAGAGGACAAGCAACATGGCAAACATCGGATTCATCGGCACCGGCATCATGGGCGCGCCGATGGCGGCGCACCTGCAGGCAGGCGGCCATCAACTTTTCATCCACAATGCCCGCTCGAGGCCGGCACAACTGATAGCGGCCGGCGCCACGATGTGCGCCTCGGCGGCGGAGGTCGCCCGCAACGCCGAGATCATCATCCTGATGGTGCCCGACACACCGGATGTCGAGTCGGTATTGTTTGGGGAGAACGGCGTGGCAGCCGGGCTGGCCGCCGGCAAGGTCGTGGTCGACATGAGCTCGATCTCGCCGATCGCGACCAAGGAATTTGCCGCCCGCATCAACCAGCTCGGCTGCGATTACCTGGATGCACCGGTATCCGGCGGCGAAGTCGGCGCCAAGGCGGCGTCGCTGACGATCATGGTGGGCGGACCGGAGGCCACGTTCAATAAGGTCAAGCCGCTGTTCGACCTGATGGGCAAGAACATCACCCTGGTGGGCGGCAATGGCGATGGCCAGACTACCAAGGTCGCCAACCAGATCATCGTTGCGCTGAACATCCAGGCCGTGGCCGAGGCCTTGCTGTTCGCGTCGAAGGCGGGCGCCGATCCGGCCAAGGTGCGGCAAGCGCTGATGGGCGGCTTTGCATCGTCGCGGATACTGGAAGTGCATGGCGAGCGCATGGTGAAGCGCACCTTCAATCCCGGTTTCCGTATTGCGCTGCACCAGAAGGACCTGAACCTGGCGTTGCAGGGCGCGCGGGCGCTCGGCGTGTCGCTGCCCAATACCGCAGCAGTGCAGGAATTGATGAACTCGATGGTCGCGCATGATGGCGGCGGGCTCGATCATTCCGCGCTGTGCCAGGCCGTTGAGCGCATGGCCAACCATCGGATTGCAGGCGACTGAAGCCGGCAAGCAGAGCATGCGGGCCGGCTTCGCCGGCATCCGCTGCCGGCGACGGAAGGCTGCCGGCAGGGCCGAAACGAGCATGGGATTTCCCGGCTTGGCGCCCCCCCAAAAATATCATTTGTTAGTAGGATATTTGTTACAAAAATGTCATGACAGCATCAGTTGATGCAATGATAGACTTCAGTCCAGAGATCACGAGACTGTTTGCGATGATCCTCACTCAAATCCAAAGGAAAAATCATGAAATCAATTTTGAAGTCAATCAGCGTTGCCGCGCTGTGTACGATTTCGGCATCCGCCGCGGTCGCCGCCGACGACTTCCCCAACAAGCCCGTCACTATCGTGATCCCGTTTGCTGCAGGCGGCCCAACCGACGTCGTCGGCCGCATGGTTGGGCAGGCAATGAGCGTTGCGCTGAAGAAGCCGGTCGTGGTCGAAAACACCGCTGGCGCTGGCGGTACGCTGGCCGGCGCCCGGGTTGCACGCGCAGCCCCGGATGGCTACACCCTGTTCCTGCATCACATCGGTCATTCCACCGCACCGGCGCTGTATCGCAAGCTGCCTTATGACTCGATCACCAGCTTCGAGCCGATCGGTCGCGTGACCGATGTCCCGATGACCCTGATCGCCCGCAAGGACTTTCCCGCCAAGGACCTGAAGGAATTGATCGCCTACACCAAGGCAAACAAGGCCAAGGTGTCGCTCGCCAACGCCGGCCTGGGCTCGGCCTCCCACCTGTGCGGCATGCTGTTCCAGTCGGCAATCGGCGCCGAGCTCACGACAGTGCCTTACAAGGGAACAGCACCGGCCATGAATGACCTGATGGGCGGCCAGGTGGATCTGATGTGCGACCAGACCACCAATACGACGGGCCAGATCAAGGGCGGCCGGGTCAAGGCCTATGGCCTGACGACATCCAAGCGCCTGGCCTCGCTGGCCGACATTCCGACGATGAATGAAGCCGGACTGCCAAAGTTTGAAGTTTCGGTCTGGCATGGCTTGTATGCACCCAAGGGTACGCCAAAGGCAGTCATCGACAAATTGTCGGCCGCACTGCAGGTCGCCCTGAAAGACCCGGCTGTGATCGAACGCTTTGCCGGCTTGGGTACAGAACCGGTTCCGCAGAACCAGGCCACGCCAGAGGCGCTGCGCACGCACCTGAAGTCCGAGGTCGACAAGTGGGCGCCGATCATCAAGAAGGCCGGCATCTACGCTGACTGAACCCTGCCCGACCCCCAGGTGAGGCGCGCCAGCGCTTTCACCTGCGCGCCAGTGAACCTCGGTTCACTGGCGTTTTTTTTTGGCCGGCAGGTCTGGCGCGGCAGGCCACACACTGATCCTGATCCGATCGATTCACTACGTGCGCTTTCGCAATTGCATTGCGCGCTTGTATCACCACAGCGCAATGCGCTCGCACCCGGATATTCAAATTTACATGCAGGCGGTAAGCCTTACCGAGCCGCTCCGGGTGGCATATCGGCAACATGTGCGCCGGTGCAAGCCGGATACCGCCAGATCCCCGACTGGATCGCCTTGATTTGATTTGTATCAAGCGCGCGTCCGACACGCCACGAAACATCTCCACGCCTGATCTGTCGTGTTTTGCGGGCACGTTCGCTGCAACAGAGCCACGACGCGATTCCGCTAAACCCGGGATTGCCAACCATGGATGGAAAGGAACCGTGGCCCGGAACAGCAAGATTGTCCGGGAGCACGGGCCTCACCTGGTCACCCGCTTGCGGGGACGCCATCCGCTTCCAGTGATTCTGTTCAGGAGATACCTCATGCAGTCCATCTACACACGTCCCTGGGGCCGTCTGGCACTCGCTGCGGCGACAGCAATGCTCCTCGCTTCTTGCGGTGGCGACGACGACAATCCGGTCAGTACCGGCAGCAGTGGCGCCACCGGCGCCACGGCCACACCGCTGACAGCCAACGCCACATTTGCGGCGCTGCCATATCCCAATATTGCCTTGCCCAGCAATGCCTATTCGGCGCTGCTGACCGGGCAGCAGGAAGTGCCGGTGAATGCGAGCACAGCCGCTGGCACCGGCGTCGTATTGATCGACCCGGCAACACGCTTGATGCGCGCCAGCATCACCACAGCGGGCATTGCCGCAACGGCCGCTCATATTCATACGGGTGCGCCGGGCGTTGCCGGGCCTGTGGCGATTCCGCTGACTGAATCCACTGCGGGCAGCGGCGTCTGGACAGCCGAGGCAACCCTGACTCAAGCCCAGCTCGATCTCCTGCAAGCCGGTAGCCTGTACTTCAATGTGCACACGGCCGCCTTTCCGGACGGTGAGATACGCGGCCAGATCCTGACCCGTTCGACCACCCCGGTCGCAGCTACGGGAGCCGCTACAGGCACAGGTACCACCACGGGCACCGGTACCACCACAGGCACCGGTACCACCACAGGCACCGGTACAACTGCAACCGGCACAAGCGGTACTGCAACAGCCGGACTGACAACCGGTACTGCAACTGCGCTTGCGAACAAGGCCTTCTTCGTCACTGTGCTAAACACGACAGGGGCTACACCCGCAGCGGCCACCGCACCCGGTACAACCGGTACAACCGGTACAACCGGCACCGCTACGACGGGGACTGGCACAAGCACAACCGGCACTGGCACAACCACCACCACCGGCACTGGCACAACAACCGGCACTGGCACAACAACCACAACCGGCACCGGCACAACAGGAACCGCCACCACCGCGGCTGCGAGCGTGGTCACGGCGATTGGCGTATCGGTAGTGGATACGGTCACACTGCAGATACGGTCCAGCATCACCAGCATCGGCGTAAACGCCACGCAAGCGAACATCCGGCAGGGCGCTTTGGCAACAGCCTCGGCGACCGACACGGCGATCTTCTCCTATGCGCCATCCGGCACTACGGGCATCTGGTCGCTGAGCGCCGCACTGATCCCGGATGGGCTGACCGCAATGCAAGCCGGCAATTTCTACTATGAGCTTGCTGCGGCCGCCTTCACAGGTGGGTCTGCACGCGGCCTGATCGCGCCTACCACGATCACGGCCTATGGCGGTGCCAGTGCTACGACCGGCACTACCGGTACGACCGGAACGACCGGAACGACCGGAACCGCAACGACCGGAACCGCAACGACCGGTACTGGAACCACAACGACCGCTACCGGCACCTGAGGGCGTTGATCTTCAAGGTACTGCGGCCGGGGGCTTTGGCTCCCGGCTTTTTTTATTCCACAGCAATCGTGATTCCGATACAGTCCCCGGCGGCGACAATACCGTGGGCAGTGCCTGGGGCAAGGTGTCGGGGAAATCGCTGCTCTGGTGCAGACCGCGGCTTTCGTGCCGCGCCAGTGCGGACTGAACAATCAGGGACGCCACCTGCAGCAGATTGCGTAACTCGATCAGGTCGCGTGTCACGCAAAAGCGCTGAAAGTATTCAATGACTTCGGACTGCAGCAACTTGATGCGACGGTGGGCGCGATTGAGTCCTCGCGTCGAGCGCACGATTCCGACGTATTCCCACATCGTATGCCGTAGCTCGTCCAAGTTATTGCTGATCACGACTGCTTCATCCGGCTCGCTGCCGCGGCTCGCTGTCCATGCTGGTAGCGTCTCCAGCACGATGGCCGGCTGGCTGTCGATGTGATGCGCCGCTGCGCGCCCCATCACCAGGCATTCCAGTAGCGAATTACTGGCCAGCCGGTTGGCGCCATGCAAGCCGGTGTAGCTGACTTCACCCACGGCGTACAGCCCGTCGAGGTCAGCTTGTCCGTGCATGTCGGTCAGGATGCCGCCACAGGTGTAATGCGCTGCCGGAGCGACCGGAATCGGCTGCGAGGTGATGTCTATCCCCAGTTCCTTGCAGCGCGCCAGTATGTTGGGAAAATGCGATTGCAGGAAAGCCGCCGGCTGGTGACTGATATCAAGGTCGACATGGTCGAGCCCGCGTTTTTTCATTTCGAAATCGATTGCCCGTGCGACGATGTCGCGCGGCGCAAGTTCGGCCCGCGGGTCGTGTTCCGGCATGAAGCGCTGGCCAGCATCGGCGCCTGCAGCGGCCGGCAATACCAGCAGTCCGCCTTCGCCCCGTACCGCTTCACTGACCAGGAATGATTTTGCATGTGGATGGAAAAGGCAGGTCGGATGGAACTGGATGAACTCCATGTTCGCTACCCGGCATCCTGCACGCCAGGCCATCGCAACGCCGTCCCCGGTGGCCGTGTCGGGATTGCTGGTGTATGGATAGACCTTGCCGGCGCCGCCGGTCGCCAGCACCGTCTGGCTGGCGGCGATGGTCCGGACCCGCCCGCTCTGCTGGTCGAGTACGTGCAGCCCGAAGCAGCGCGCGGGTCCGATGCTGCTGACCGTGCTGATCGTTTCCGATGTGATCAGGTCGATCGCCGTATGGTGCTCAAGAATCCGGATGGAAGGATTCGAACGAACCGCCTGCAGCAAGGTCGCATGCAATGCACGGCCGGTTGCATCGGCGGCATGGAGGATGCGGCGGTGGCTGTGGCCGCCTTCACGCGTCAAGTGGAATCCGCGCTGGGTGGCAGCGTCGCGGGTAAAGGGCACACCGAGGTCGATCAGCCATTCGATCGCCTCGCGGCTGCGCCCGATGATGGCGCGTGTGACTGCTTCATCGCACAGGCCGGCGCCGGCAGCCAGCGTGTCCTGCACATGCGATTGAATGCTGTCGCCGGATTCGAGCACGGCAGCAATCCCGCCCTGTGCCCAGTTGGTCGCACCCGCTGTCAGCTCACGCTTGGCGATCAACAGTACTCGCCGCGACCTGGCCAAATGCAGTGCGACCGTCAGCCCGCCCAATCCACTGCCGACGATAGCGACATCGCACTTGATCATGTCATCATTGCTGGAATTCACCATGGATATCGCGCTCTGGATGGTTGACGGAATGGCAATTATAAAGTTGGGTCAACGATGAATAATCGATGGATAAAAATATGCTGTGCGGTGTTGTTTCTAGTCGTCGGTTTCTTGTTCGCAGTGTTCTGGTATCGCACAGCGACCTTGCCGCAGACTGCTGGTGCACTGCGCGTTCCGGGCCTGCAGCACAGCGTCGATGTCGTGCGCGACGCAGAAGGCGTGCCACATGTTTTTGCCGCTTCCGCCCGGGATGCCTGGTTCGCGCTGGGTTACCTGCATGCGCAGGATCGCCTTTGGCAACTGGAAATGAACCGGCGCATCGCGTCCGGGCGCGTGGCGGAAATCCTGGGGCCTGGTGCTCTCGGCACCGACCGCTTCCTGCGCACCCTTGGAATCAGCCGCAATGCACAGCAGATCTGGCAGCGTCTGGCGCCAGATACCCGTGGCGTACTGACGGCCTATGCCGAGGGCATCAATGCCTGGCTTCTGCATGACGGCGCTCAACTACCGCCCGAATTCCTGTTGACCGGCGCGCCGCGGCCAGCGCCCTGGCAAGCAGTCGATTCAATCGCCTGGCAAACCATGATGGCGTGGGACCTGGGCGCGAACTGGACGCAGGAAATACTGCGCATGCGGCTGGCGCAACGCTTGTCGGTGGAGCAGATCAATGCTTTCTTGCCGCCTTATCCGGGCGATGCGCCATTGCCCACGCGCGACTACACGAGCCTGTACCGCAGCATGCAAGCCGATGTCGGGCAACTGGTCAGGCTGGCGCAGCTCGCGCCGCCATCCGGCGTGGACGGCGTGGGATCGAATAACTGGGTCGTCAGCGGGCAACATACCAAGTCCGGCAAGCCGCTCTTGGCCAATGACCCGCACCTGGGACTCAATGCACCGGCGCTATGGTATTTCGCACACCTGTCGGCGCCGGGGCTGGATGTGATCGGCGCGACGCTGCCCGGCCTGCCCGGCGTCGTGTTGGGCCGCAACCAGCGCATTGCCTGGGGCTTTACCAATACTGCGCCGGACGTGCAGGATCTTTATCTGGAACGGGTCAATCCCGCCAATGCCGCGCAATACCAGACGCCGGATGGCTGGGCCGATTTCGGCACCCGGCAGGAAGTCATCCGGGTCAAAGGCCAGCCTGATGTGACGATGACCGTACGTGAGACCCGGCATGGCCCGGTGATCACCGGCGCCTTGCCGCTGCTGGAGCGCAGCGGCGTCGACGCCGCAAAACATGTCGTGGCGTTTGCCTGGACGGCCTTGATGCCGGATGACCTGACGATCCAGGGCGGCATCCGCCTGGGCAGCGCGGGCAACTGGGATGAGTTCATCACGGCGGCACGCGACTTTCATTCGCCTCAGCAAAACATGGTGTACGCCGACGTGGATGGCAACATCGGCTTCATTGCGCCGGGGCGGGTGCCGCGGCGCTTGCCGGGCAATGACCTGCACGGCCTGGCGCCGGCGCCGGGCTGGGACGCACGTTACGATTGGGCCGGTTTCATACCCTTCGACCAGCTGCCGCGCAGCTTCAATCCGCCTTCCGGCAAGATCGCCAGCGCCAATGAAAAAATCGTCGCTCCCGGCTACCCGTATTTCCTGACCAGCGAATGGAGCCTGCCGTACCGGGCGCAGCGCATTGCCGCCTTGCTCGACGCCACTGGCAGGCATGACCTGGACAGCTTCGCGCGGATCCAGAAAGATGTGCTGTCGCTGGCAGCGGCCGAGCTGCTGCCGCTGGTGCGCCGGACCCGGCCTGTTGATGAGCGCAGCCGCGAGGCGCTGGCCCTGTTGGCGGGATGGCGCGGCGAGATGCTGGCGGATCGGCCTGAGCCACTGATCTTCAACGCGTGGATGCGGGAGCTCGCGCGCCGGATATTTCAAGACGAGCTCGGCGACGCGTTGATCAAGGACTACTTCGAGCAGCGCAATGTACATGCCGCGATGGTCAATGTATTGCAGGATCGCGACGGGCAGTCCACGTGGTGCCGTGACACACGCCCGGGTGCCGCAGCGACGGACTGTGCGCAGTTGATGAGCGTGTCGCTTGGCGCCGCGCTTGCCGGACTGGAGCAGCAATACGGCGGCAACATGCGCGACTGGCGCTGGGGGCGGGCGCACCTGGCGCGCGCCGAGCACAGGCCGTTCAGCCGCGTGCCATTACTGGCCCCGCTGTTCGAGTTGCGTGTGCCCACGCCCGGCGACACCTATACCGTCAATGTCGGCCGCTACAACTTGAGCGATGAAACGCATCCGTTCCATAACCGTCATGCCGCCAGCTTGCGCGCGCTGTACGACTTGTCGGACCTGGAGAAATCGCGCTACATCCATTCAACCGGACAATCCGGTAATGCGCTGTCAGCGCATTACCGAAGCTTCGTGCAGCGTTGGGCCAGGGCCGAGTACCTGCCCATGACAATGCAGCGCAGCGTCGTGGAGCAGGGCAGCACTGGCACCTTGAGGATGTCGCCATGAGCTACGCCTGGACCGGGGCCGCCGGGCCCCGGTCCACAGGACTCTATTTCTGCATTCCCCGACAGGCGCTGAGTACAGCGAGATTCAGTGTGTCGATGGTAAACATGTTGCTGGCCGGCTCGTGCAGGAAGCCGAAAGTCATGAACTGAAGCTGCCACAGATCCCAATCCATGGTATCGGGTTCGCGCACGCCGGCCCACAGATCCTCCATGCGCTCGCGCGGCTTCCCCTTGAACGTCAGGCCTGCCTCCTCCAGCGCCTGTGTGTAGTCCATCAATGCCTTGACCAGCACATCGTGCTGTGGCGAACCCAATAGGCTGTCATTGTTCCTGTCTGGTGTCGCGCTGGACACGGTGGCCGTGGCCAGGCTTGCGGGGCTGCGCCTGGATCGATCATGCTGGAACGCAGGGTTGATCGCGCTGCCCAATGGAGGACGCCTGAAAGGCGAAGTCGGCGTGCCGGTCGATGCCCGTTTCAGCGCGACCGAAGGCGGCGTCGATTGCCCGCTGGAGATAGAGGGCGATCGTGGCCGCGATCTGTCGGGCGATTGCGGTGGAGATGATGGCGATGTCGGCGATGTCGGCGACGCAACAGGCGCTTGTTGCTGGTCGGTGCGTGATGGCGAGCGCTGCAGTGTTTCCGGTGCTGAATGTGTCCGGATATGGCGGCGCGCGGTTGGCGATTTGTCTATGTTGCGCGGGGACAGCGACAGCACGATCATCTCCCGGCCCAAGGCGCGTGGTGAGGACACCTGGATCGGACTGCCTGGTGCAGTTGTCTGCGTCGTTGTCAGAGTCGTCGTCTGGGCCGTTGTCAGGGTCGTGGTGCTTGTGCCCGGGCTGGCCGGCAATACTACGGGCATGAAGCCGACCCGGCTGGACGACCTGGTCGTGACGCCAGGCGCGCCGGAAGGCCTGGAATTGCCGGCGATCGGATCCTGTTCAGGATCTTTTTCGCGTGCACTTTGCTTTTCTTTCGTTATTTTTGAGAACAGGGCTCGCATTATTTATCCTTTGTCCGTCTGTAGGGCGCAATCGCGATTGCGCAAATTTGGTGGGGGCGTCACTTGTGCCATGCGTGTCATTGGCCGGTTTTAGTCGGCTGGCCCGACGACGAATCGCTGGCAAACGGATCCCATCCCGAGTCGACGGCGGCGAAATCGTTCCCCAGGTTCCTGATGGTCATGGTCAGTTCGCGTGCGGGCATGCTGTGCGCTTGCTGTTGCTGCTGTTGTTGTCCAGCCGTTGGCGACTGCACCGCCTGCTGCGGAGCAAGCAGGACCTGGCAATAGCTCTCGAGCGACGCCAGCAATGCCTTGGCTTGCTTGCTGTCGATGGCATCGCTATTGCTCAATGCAAGTTGCAGCGCGGCCCTTGCCTGCTCCAGTGCAGGCTTGCGCCCGGCCAGCGGCTTGTTGGCGGCTGCGCTGAACGATTGCATCAGTTCGCCAACGGTTTTCTTATCGATGTTGGTATTGGTACGCAGTGTCCTGCGCAGCGCCATCCAGGCCGCCAGTTGCGCCGGCATCCTGGCCGCCGGCCGCGCCGGCGTCGAGGTACTGCGAGTGCGCCCGGCCAGTGCGGTGGTCGTTGCCTCCAGGTTGATCCGGAACGGCGACGGGATCTGCGCGGGCAGGTGCCGTACCGCGCCGATCAACTGGGACAATGCGAAACTGGCCGGCAAATATTGCATCTGTGACAGGTCGACTTTGCTGCGCATGCTCAGGTACAACTTGCGTGTCATGTATTCGAGCGTCGGCACGCATGGCGACTCGCAATGCAATTGCAGCGCAATGTCACGCAGTTGTTCGGCGATGTCCTCGGTGTCCAGACCGGCGGTCCGGGCGGTCACGCGGATCAGGATCGACGCGATGACCCCACTGTCTATGGGATGGTCACGCTCGCCAGCGTCCGGATCACGGCGATAGGCGGTGATTGCC
>NZ_JAUSNH010000186.1 GCF_030645335.1 Lacisediminimonas sp.
TCCGGGTTGGAGATGAATGCTGTCTCCACCAGGATGCTCGGAATGTCCGGTGCCTTGAGCACCGCGAATCCGGCCTGTTCCACCGTTGGCTTGTGCAGCCGGTTGATGCCGCCGATGGCGCTGAGCACGGCGCGGCCGAGCTTCAGGCTGTCATTGATTTGCGCGGTGGTCGACAAGTCGAGCAGGACGCTGGCCAACTGCCGGTCGTGCTTCTTGAGGTTGGCGCCGCCGATCAGGTCGGCCGCGTTTTCCTTGTTGGCCAGCCAGCGTGCGGCGGCAGAGCTGGCGCCCTTGTCGGACAGTACGAATACCGAGGCACCCCGCGCAGTGGGTTCTACCCAGGCGTCAGCGTGGATCGATACGAACAGATCGGCCCGCACGCGCCGCGCTTTTTGCACACGGACATGCAGCGGGACGAAATAGTCGCCGTCGCGGGTCAGCATGACGCGCATGTTCGGTTGCGCTTCGATGCGCTCCTTTAGCCGTCGTGCAATCGCCAGCACGATATCCTTCTCGCGGCTGCCGCGGCGTCCGACCGCGCCCGGATCTTCGCCGCCATGGCCGGGATCGAGCGCAATCGTGACCATGCGCGAAGTCTGGATGGGATCCTGGCCCGGGGCCGCGGCCGGTTCGCGCGGCGCGGCCTTCGCCAGTGCCGGGTCGGCCGGCCGGCTGGCGCCACTGCCCGGCTTGGGCGCGGTGGCTGGCGCGGCTTGCTGCGCCGGTGGCTCGCTGCTCCAGCCGCCCTTGGCGATCAAGGCTGCGATCGGATCGGGCGGATTGACCGGATACAGGTCGAAAATCAGGCGATGCTTGTAGCCGGCCACGGGCTCCAGCGTGAACACTTGCGGCGCGATTTCTTCTTTCAGGTCGAACACCAGCCGCACCACGCCAGGACGGTTCTGCCCCACGCGCACCTGGCGGATATAAGGGTCGTTGGACGTGATCTTGGCGACCAGGCTTTTGAGTTCCGGATTCAGGTCGAGGCCGTCGATGTCGACCACCATCCGCAGCGGGTCCTTGATGACGAAATGCGAGGTCTTCAGGTGGCGGTCGTTTTCCAGCGTGACGCGGGTGTAATCTTCCGCCGGCCATACGCGTACCGCCAGTATCTGGGCAGCTTGCGCTGCCGGTGGGGCAAACACGGAGAGTAGAAGGGTGGCGCCGGCCTTGAGGACGGTGCGACGGGAACGGGGATTCAGCGAGGAGCGGTGTGCAGACGGTCGAGACATTGAACACCCTGGTCGGACAACGCCTTCAATTCTACCTCACGCCCCGTGCCAGCGACTTGCAGAAAGACATCGATGTCGGCTGGCGGTAACACTGCCTCGCCTTTTTCGGGCCATTCGACCAGGCATATGGTCTGGTGGTTGAAATAATCGCGGAATCCGGCGTCGAGGAACTCTTCCGGGCTCGACATCCGGTACAGGTCAAAGTGGATCACGTCGACCGGCTTGCCGCCGATCTGTACCGTATAGGGTTCAGCCAGCGTGTAGGTTGGACTGCGCACGTGGCCGGCGTGTCCGGCGGCATGCAGCATGGCGCGCACCAGCGCGGTCTTGCCGGCGCCAAGCTCGCCGTGCAGGTAAAACAATAGGCCGGGCGCGAGCACTTTGGCCAAGGCCGCGCCGAGTTCTTGCGTGGCGCTCTCGTCAGGTAAGTGAAACGTCAATTGGCGCATTGCGTAAAATGGTTCTCTGCCCAAGGAAAAAATATCGTGCCTGTCCAGCAAGATCCAGCGCCGTCCCAGCCACAGTCCGCAGCGCAGCCAGCACCGGACTTGCCTGCGCTGGCATTGCGCATCAAGGCCTGGGCGCGCGCGCTCGGCTTTGCCGAATTGCGCATCGCCGACATTGACCTGTCGGCGCGGGAACCGGGCTTTGCCGCCTGGCTCGCCGCTGGCTATCACGGTGAGATGGATTATATGGCAGCGCATGGCAGCAAGCGCACCCGGCCGCAGGAACTGGTGCCGGGAACGCTGCGGGTGCTTGCCGCGCGGATGGACTACCTGCCGGCTGCGGCCGGCGACGACTGGCGTTCGCAAGAGCAAGCCCGCCTGGACCAGCCCGGCGCGGCGGTGGTGTCGGTCTACGCCCGCGGCCGCGATTATCACAAGACCATGCGCCAGCGCCTGCAGCAGCTGGCAAAAAAGATCGAGCACGAAGTGGGTCTTGCAGGCAGCCAGACCGGCTGGCGCGTATTCACCGACTCGGCGCCGGTGCTGGAAGTGGCGCTGGCGGAGAAATCCGGCCTGGGCTGGCGCGGCAAGCACACGCTGTTGCTCAGCCGCGAGGCCGGCTCGATGTTCTTCCTCGGCGAGATATTCACCGACTTGCCCCTGCCGGTCGATGCGCCGGCCAGCAATCATTGCGGCCAGTGCAGCGCCTGCATCGACGTCTGTCCGACCCAGGCCATCCTGGGCCCCTATCTGCTGGATGCGCGCCGTTGCATTTCCTACCTGACGATCGAGCTCAAGGGCAGCATACCGCTGGACTTGCGGCCCTTGATTGGCAACCGGGTATTGGGCTGTGATGATTGCCAGCTTGCTTGTCCGTGGAACAAGTTCGCCGCGCGCGCCGTGTTGTCTGAATTCGACGTGCGCAATGGCCTGGACAGTGCCAGCCTGGTCGAGCTGTTTGGCTGGAGCGAGGACGACTTCAACAGTCGCCTGGAAGGCAGCGCGATCCGCCGCATCGGCCACGAGCGCTGGCTGCGCAATATCGCCGTTGGCCTGGGCAATGCGGCCGGTGGTGCATTGCACGGTGCGCCCGAGATACTGGCGGCGCTGCACGTGCGGCTGGCGCATCCGTCGGCACTGGTGCGTGAGCATGTGGCGTGGGCGCTGGCCCGGCATGCGGCCGACGCCAGCAGCGGCTGAACGACGCGCACGAGATTGCGCGACCGGGACTCTACTGCGTCGCCAGCAACCAGAAAGGCAGTGTGAATGCCGACAACAAGGTGCTGGCCGACACCAGGAACGCCACGAACGGACCATTGCCGCCCATGCGCGTGGCCAGTACATACGCACTGGCTGCGGTGGGAAGCGCGCAAAAGATGACGACGATCTGCAACTGCAGCCCGGTCAGCCCGGCCCACTGTCCCAGCAATAGTCCGATCGCCGGGTAAGCCACATGCTTGAGCAGCAGGAAGTAGGCCGCCATTGCCTTTGCTTCGTGCAGCCCGGTCAGGCGCAAGCCTGCGCCGACCAGCAGCAAGCCCAGTGCGATTGACGCATTGCCTACCCGCGCCAGGGTAATGGCCACCACTTCCGGCAATTGCAGTCCGGCGGCGTTGAACAACACGCCGCTGGCGGTGGCGATCAGCAGCGGATTGCGCGCCAGCTCCTTGAACAGGCCGCCGCCACCGCTGCCGCGCACCAGCGCATGCACCGCCGCCATATTGCAGATGGGGATGGAAAATCCCATGATCAGCGCCATCAGCGAGGTGGCCTGGTCGCCGCCCAGCCGGTAGGCCAGCGCCAGCGCGATATAGCTATTGAAGCGAAAGGCGGTCTGCATGCCGGACTCGAACACCATCGGCCCGCTATTGAACAGGCGCTTGGCCAGCCAGCTCAGCGCAATCGTGCACAGCAAGGCGGCCAGCGCCACTTGCAGCATCTTGCCGGCGCTGACAAAGTCGAGCGGGCTGCGCGAGGTCGAGTAGAACAGCAGGGTCGGGAACAGGACGAAATAGACCAGCTTTTCCAGGCCGGCCCAGAAATGGTCCCCCCACTTTGTATAGCGCACCAGCAGCACGCCAAGCAGGATCATGGCGAAGTCGGGGAACAGGATGGTGACGATGGACATGCGGTGCGATCAGGCTGGCGAAGGCGACATGTTACCCGAAGGGCTGGCCGTACCGATGGCCTGGTATCGGCTGATCAATGCTTGCCGGCCGTTTGCCGGGGGTTTGCATATCTGTCGACGGCCCGCTGGTCGCCAGTCAATGCGGGCCCGCATCACTTCAGCAGGCGCGCCAGCTCCACCGCAGTCTTCACGTTCATCTTGTCGAAAATATGTGCGCGGTGGACCTCCACCGTGCGCATGCTGATGCCCAGCTTGTCGGCAATCACCTTGTTCATGTTGCCTTCCAGGATCAGGTCCAGCACTTCGCGCTCGCGGGCCGACAAGCCCGCCAGTCGTGCCTGCACTTGCGCCGAGATGCTGCCTGCCTGCGAAGCGGCCAGCGCTTGTTGCACGCGATCCATCAGCGCGTTGTCATTGAACGGTTTCTCGAAGAAATCGAATGCGCCGCGCTTGATGCTGTCTACCGCCAGCGGCACGTCGCCATGGCCGGTCAGGAAAATTACCGGTATGCGCCCGACCAGTTCGCGCCCGACCAGCGCATCGAACAAGGCGACGCCGGACATCACTGGCATGCGGATGTCGAGCAGCAGGCAGTCGCCCGCAGGGTCGAAATGCAGCGTCTCCAGCGCCTGCAGGAAGGCCTCTGCACCGGGATAGGCGGTTGCGGGAATGCCACGCGTGCGCGCCAGCCAGGACAGGGCGTCGCGGATTACTTCTTCGTCGTCAACGATGTGGAGCATCTTGTCGCGTGTGTCCCAGGAATTGAATTGGGCCTCATCAGGCAGGAACCGATTGCAGGGCCGGGGTACTGAGCCGGGCCTGGCGAGCTACTCAAGCCAGCAGTTTAACCCCTTCAATCGTCATTCCCCCCAGAAGCTTTCAGGAAGTCACCATGAATAAAACAAAACCAGTTCAAGACTCGAATTTTTCCCCCACCGGATCAAGCACGAGGCAAGCGATCGACCGTAGCGTACAAGCACCCGGCAACAAAACACCCGTTCTCAAGCCACGTGGCTACGCAAAAATTGCAGGGATGCTGAAGTGCTGGTCGGAAATCGAAAAAATGGCAAAGGAAGGCCCCGCAAAGAGCAACAGTGCAGGCGCCATGCCCGTTAAGCCCGCATTGCGCGCCATCGTTCCTCCATTGAAGCTGGCCGCATCCCCATCGGCATCCCCATCGGCTGCCACGGCCGAAGTGCGCAGTGCGCGGGAGCTGGCTGGTTCGCCGCGCTCGCCGTATGCCGCGCCGGTTCGCAAGGACGTCACGCCCTCGTCATCGCCCAGGGGAACGGGCAACGATGCGCCGCCCGGGGACAGCAATTTCTCCTCCAGCTTGCAGTCGCCGGTTGGCGCGCGCGCAGATTCACCTCGCGAACTAAAAGCGACGCCCAGCCCAAGGACGAAGACTGCCGCAGGCTTGTTGCGCAAAGAGGGCAAGATTCGTGACCGTGAATTTGCCGATCTCGAACAGAAAGTGAAAGCCGCGCCTCTGCATGCGTTGTTCACGCCCGCCTGCATGCCCGACGCGTGGTTGGAGCGCTTTTGTGCGGCTGGCGCCGACACATTTGCGCCGGCCGCCGACTTCCTGGCCGGCGGGCTGAAGGCGTCGGCGATGGACCCGGTGGCGATCGCTGGCGCCTGTGCTGGCGCTGCATCCGTATTTTTTGGGTCCATCGACCTGCAGGATGGCGTGACTGCATCTGGCTTGCCAGGCCCGATGCTTGCCATGCTGGGCGAATTGGTGGGAGAGGTCCAGTATCGCCGCCTGCAGGAAAAATCGTCAAGCGACGACATCAGTGTGGTACTCGCCAACCTGATTGCCACGGCACTGACGGCAAAGGTGAACGTCGCGTATCGCGCACAGGCACGCGGCTTCCTGCTCGCCGCGATGGGGCAACCCGGTCAATCAGTCGGGCTTGTTCTGGACAAGACCGCATTGACCTTGAAGGACAGGGGCATGCAGGTACTGGGCGCGCTCTGCAATGCAGCGCGTATCCAGGGCACCAACGTGCGGTTGCGCAACTATTCGTTGCTCGCCGGGCGCGAACAGAAATTCGAGGCTGTGTTTGCCGATGTCTGCCGGCCGTCGAAGGACGGGATGGATGGCAATGGAAACAGTAGTTCGCAAGGTCCGAGCGACCTGCCCCTTGCACTGCTGCGGGAAATGGCGTCGGGTACGACGAAAATTGTCTTCGTGGATGGTGAGACAAACAAGCTGATGCAGCACGAAAATGATTTCAACGTCTGCAACAGCGACCCGCAGAAAAAGATGCTCGCCCATCTCTGCAATCAAAGGCTGATGGTGCGCATGGCAGCGGAAGTCAATCAGATCGGATGCATCAAGGACGCCAGTGGGCAAGTTCTCGTACCCAGCACGCTACCAAGATGCACCTATACCATCAAGCCTGCTCGTGACGGATCGTTCAGCCTATCCTGCCATGCGCTTGCCTATGTGGACAAGGCGAAGGTATTCGGCACGATGGAAGCCAGGCCCCTGGCAATGGTGGGCAGCTTTGAATTGCTGACCACGGTCGTAATTGATGTCAAGGGTATCGCCAAGCTGAAAGAGGTGCGCCTCAATACCAGGAACATCAACCAGGTGGTTGAATGGGATTCACCGCAGGGCAGGCAGGTCATGGCACGTTCCGGCGCTGACAACACTACGCCTGTGAAGTCCTGACCGGCGTCACGCGCTGTACGGCCACAGCCGGTGACGGTATCGAAAACCGGAACACGGTACCGCCACCGGGATTGGCGGCATGCGTGAGCGTGCCGCCATGCGACTCCACCACGGTGCGGCAAATATTGAGCCCCATTCCCATGCCTTCCGCCTTGGTCGAGAAAAACGGCGAGAACAAGCGCTCGGCGACCTCGTCGGGTATGCCGTGGCCGCGGTCGATCACCTGCACTTCGACGGCTGGCGTGTCGGCGGCGCGGTCGCGCCGGATCACTACGCGCAGGCTGCGCCGTTCGGCGGCGACATCCTGCATCGCTTCAATGCCGTTGCGGGTCAGGTTCAGCAAGACTTGCTCCAGCATCACACTGTCGGCCGGCACCAGTGGCAGGTCCGGTTCGGCGTTCACCCTGATCGAGACATACGACTTGCGCGCTTGTAATTCGATCAGCGGCAGCAGGCTTTCCACCAGCCGGCCGAGATCGACTTCCTCGCGCGCCGGCTCACGCTTTTTGACGAATGCGCGCACGCTGCGAATGATGTGTCCGGCGCGCTGCGCCTGCTGGTTGGCCTTGCCGATGGCGTCGCGCAAGGGCGCCGGATCAGGCGGCACACCGTGGTCAAGCAGGTTGAGCGCACCGGTGGTGTAACTCGAAATGGCGGCCAGCGGCTGGTTCAATTCATGCGCCAGCGTCGAGGCGAGCTCGCCCATGCTGGCCAGGCGCGCGCTGGCTTGCAGTTTTTCCTGTTGTTGCCGGGATAGGCTTTCCACGCGGCGCAATTCGGAGATGTCCAGGATCGATCCCATCCATCCGGTCTGCCGTCCGCCGTCCATCAGCGGCGATTCAAATACCAGCACCGGAAAGCGCTCGCCATCGGTGCGCTGGAATACCGTCTCCAGTTGCGGCGTCACATGGCCGGCCAGCACCTGGGTGAATCGGTCCTGGTATTCCCCCAGCGCTTCCGGCGGCCAATACGGCATCGGCGGACGCTTGCCCACCAGCTCGGACGCCGGCAGCCCCACCATCTCGCAGAATGCGGGATTGACATAGGTGATGCGCCCTTCCAGGTCGCGTGCGCGCAATCCAGTCAGCAGCGAATTTTCCATCGCGGTGCGAAACGAAACCTGTTGTCGCAAGGCGCCCTCCGCCGCCAGCCGGCGGTTGATGTCGCGCCATAGCGCAGCCAGGCTCCAGGCCAGCCCGAGTGAGAGCGCAATCACCGAGGCCACCAGCAAGTTGGGCAGCAATCCGGGTACACCTTTGAGGCTGTTGGTGCGCAAGCTGAGGTTCACGCCGGGCAGGTCGAGTGCGCGGGTATGGGTGTACACATTGCGCCCGGGGCCGCCGGCGACGCGCTTGTCCACCACCACGTCGTCGCTGTCGACCAGCGCGATTTCATTGTCCTGGGCGAACCACCACGGCACCAGTTCGTCCAGCAGGTTCAGGGTCGGATAACTGGCCACCAGGCTGCCCGCATAACGGCCGCCGCGAAACAAGGGCTGGTGATAGTCGAGCAGCATCGGCGCGGACAGTCCGGGCTGCGGCGCTGGCGTGCTGTACTCCGCGCGCCGTGATTTGCGGGCGCTTGCGCCCCCCGCCAGCGACTGCGCCGACAAATCGGCGGACGACATGCCGTCGGAGGAAAGCCGGACCTCGCCGTCTTCATCCAGCCATACCAGGCGGCGCAATTCGCGGCTGTTGCGCAGCAATACCTCGACCCGCTCGCGCCACTGCGTGTCGTTCAGGCGGCCGGCAAGCATGTCGTCGGCCAGCAGGCGCACGCTTTCTTCGTTGCGGCTCAACTGGAAGCGGATGGTTTGCTCGACCCACAGCGTGTCGGCGATCAATTGCTCGCGCCGTTCTGTGGCCTCCATTTTCTGCGCCTGCCATGGCAACCAGAGCAGCGTGCCGAAGAACATCAGCAACAGCAGCAATGGCAATAGCCAGCGCCACAAATTGCGGCGGCCGCCCAAGGTGGCGAGGGAGCGCCTGAAGTCAAGTTTCATGAGACGCAGTGTAAGACTGAAGGGCTACGAAAAGTCGCATGCATCAATGTGCGGGAAAACGAAACGCAGCAAACACCGGACCAAATCCGTGGCTGGTGCCGGAGGGCAATTCTGTTGTGCGCCATCCACTGCGGATGTCCACACTTGTTATCAATAAAACAATTAATGACAATGGGCACCCCTCAAAAGCCGTGGAGTTCCAGATGACTCGTTGCAAATTCCTGCTCGCACTGATACTGGCCGCCGCCTCTTCCACCAGCGCCCTCGCGCAGTCGCCCATCGTATTGAAATTCAGTCATGTCGTGGCCAGCGACACCCCGAAAGGCAAGGGTGCTGAACGCTTCAAGGAACTTGCCGAAAAATATACCAAGGGACGGGTCAAGGTCGAACTTTACCCCAACAGCGTGCTGTACAAGGACAAGGAAGAGCTCGAAGCCCTGCAGTTGGGCTCGGTGCAGATGCTGGCGCCTTCGCTGGCCAAGTTCGGCGCGCTGGGCATCAAGGAGTTCGAGCTGTTTGACCTGCCCTATATATTCCCGACCCGCGACGTGCTGTATCGCGTGACCGAAGGCCCGATCGGCAAGAGCCTGTTCAACAAGCTCGAACCCAAGGGGATTGTCGGCCTGGCCTACTGGGACAATGGCTTCAAGGTGATGTCCTCGAACCGGCCGATGCGGGTGCCGGCGGACTTCAATGGCATGCGCATGCGCATCCAGTCATCCAAGGTGCTGGAGGCCCAGATGCGCGCACTCGGCGCCATTCCGCAGGCAATGGCGTTTTCCGAAGTGTTCAGGGCGCTGCAGAACGGCGCGGTGGACGGCACTGAAAATCCGCCGTCCAATCTCTACACGATGAAAATGCATGAGGTCCAGAAGCACGTGACATTGTCGAATCACGGCTACCTGGGCTATGCCGTGATCGCCAACAAGAAGTTCTGGGAAGGCTTGCCGCCGGAAGTGCGCGTCCAGTTGCAACAGGCGATGAAGGATTCGACCAAATATGCCAACGCCATAGCCCAGCAGGAGAACGACCGGGCGCTGGACGCTGTACGCAAGTCCGGCATGACGACGGTGCATGTGCTGACGCCCCAGCAAAAAGCGGAATGGCGGCGTGTGCTGCTGCCGGTGCAAAAGCAAATGGCAGAGCGTATCGGCGGCGATGTAATCAGCGCCGTGAACAAGGAGGCAGCGGCGCTGGGTTCCCGATAAAGGTGTTGCAGGCGCGGTCGCCGCCAGCGATCAGCGGCGCGGTATTCCTGCCGCACCGGCGGCGGTTTTGCTATGCTTGCCGAATGCAAAATCCCAGCCCGGCCCAAGGCGGCCAGATTTTCTCTGCCATCGTCAGTGCGCCCTTCGGTGCGGTCGGTATCCGCACCGAAGGCGACGCCCTGCGCGAACTGGTTTACCTGCCGGCAGGTTTCAATGAAAAATCCCCGGAAAATCCGCTTGCCGAGCGCACCGCTTTGCAATTGCAGTCTTATTTTTCCGATCCCGACTTTCGCTTCACGCTGCCGCTGGCGCCAGCCGGTACCGCTTTCCAGAAGCGGGTGTGGCAAGTCATTGCCGCCATACCGCGCGGGGGCTTGCTGACTTACGCGCAGGTAGCCCGGATGCTGCAGACCGCACCGCGCGCAGTTGGCCAGGCCTGCGGCGCGAACTGGTTTCCGCTGGTGATTCCCTGCCATCGGGTGACGGCATCCGGTGCACTGGGCGGCTTTGCCCATTCGGCCGACCCGGACGGCTTTGCGCTCGGTGTAAAGCGCTGGCTGCTGGCACATGAGGGTGCGGGCATTCCGCAATGACCAGCCTGCCGCAGGCTGGCCAGGCCGAGATCGATGAGTTCTGCGATACCTTGTGGCTGGAAGACGGCCTGTCGAAAAACACGCTGGAAGCCTACCGCCGCGACCTGCGCCTGTTTGCCGAATGGTTGCAGCGGGAACGCGCGGCCGGCTTGCACACCGCCGGCGCTGACGATGTGAACGCCTACCTTGCGGCACGCCACGCGACCAGCAAGGCGACTTCGTCCAATCGCCGGCTGGCCGTATTGCGCCGTTTCTACCAGATGGCCTTGCGCCAGAACCGGATCAGCGCAGATCCCTGCTTGCGCATCCGGGCTGCCAAACAGCCGCCGCGCTTTCCCAAGACACTCAGCGAATCGCAGGTCGAGTCGCTGCTGGGCGCACCCGACACCCACCTGCCGCTGGGACTGCGCGACCGCACCATGCTGGAACTGATGTATGCCAGCGGCCTGCGGGTGTCCGAACTGGTTAATCTGAAATCGGTCGAGCTGGGCATGAACGAGGGCGTGTTGCGCATTACCGGCAAGGGCAACAAGACGCGGCTGGTGCCGTTTGGCGAGGAAGCGCGCAGCTGGATCGATCGCTACATGAAGGATGCGCGCGGCGAGATCCTCGGCCAGCAAGTCGCCGATGCACTGTTCGTGACCGCGCGCGGCGGCGCCATGACACGCCAGATGTTCTGGGTGCTGATCAAGAAATATGCGCTGCTGGCGGGAATCAATGCGCCGTTGTCACCGCACACCCTGCGCCATGCGTTTGCCACCCACTTGCTCAATCACGGGGCCGACTTGCGGGTGGTGCAGTTGCTGCTCGGGCATGCCGATATCTCGACCACCCAGATCTATACCCATGTGGCGCGCGAGCGGCTCAAGAAATTGCATGCGCAACACCATCCGCGCGGATGATCCGGCCTGTGGATGCGGCATAATGCGGGGCGTTGAAAGGCCGGGGCCAGGGCACTTCCAGCGACCGGCAGTGATGCTCACCCACAGTCAACCGATTGACAGAAAACGACAAGCAGCAAACGACAGCGCATGGCAAAGCACATTTCGGAAACACCTGCGACCCAATTCTTGCGCAATAAGGGAATTGCATTCACCGAACATCCGTATCCTTATGAGGAGCACGGTGGCACCAGCGTATCGGCGCGCGAACTCGGGGTCGATGAACACAGCGTGGTCAAGACCCTGGTCATGCAGGACGATGCGGCAAGGCCACTTATCGTGTTGATGCATGGCGATTGCACGGTGTCGACCAAAAACCTGGCGCGCCAGATCGGTGTGAAGTCGGTGGAGCCGTGCAAGCCCGAGGTGGCCACCCGTCATTCCGGCTACCTGCTCGGCGGCACCTCGCCGTTCGGTACGAAGAAGCGCATGCCGGTGTATGTGGAAGCGTCGATCCTGGCGCTGGACAAGATTTACATCAATGGCGGACGCCGCGGTTACCTGGTCGGCATTGATCCTTCAGTGTTGCCACCGCTGCTGTCATCCACCGCGGTGTCGTGCGCATTGCCGGCATAAAAATAACGACGTTCCAGGGAGTGAGCAATGAGTTCGATGAGTGCAATGAATGCGATGAATGTCGTCTGGTTTGTGCTGGTGGCGTACCTGATCGGATCGGTCTCGTTTGCCGTCGTCGTCAGCCGGCTTTGCGGCATCGCCGATCCCCGGACCTATGGCTCGAAAAATCCGGGCGCAACCAATGTGCTTCGCAGCGGTAACAAGGTGGCGGCGGCAGCGACCTTGCTCGGGGATTGCCTGAAGGGCTGGTTTGCCGTGTGGCTGGCGATCCGGTTGGGGCCGCAATTCGGGGTCGAGGAATCCGGCATAGCTGCAGTGTCGCTGGCGGTATTCCTGGGCCACCTGTTCCCGATATTTTTCCGTTTCAAGGGCGGCAAGGGCGTCGCCACCGCACTTGGCGTGCTGCTTGGCATCAATCCCTGGCTGGGGCTGGCGACCATGGTGACCTGGGTCGTGATTGCCTATGCATTCCGCTATTCATCGTTCGCGGCGGTGGTGGCCAGCGTGTTTGCGCCGTTCTACTACGGGCTGCTGTTCGGTACCGACATCCAGCTGCTGGCGGTGGTGATCATGAGTGCATTGCTGCTATATCGCCACCGGCAAAATATCGCCAACCTGGTGGCCGGCAAGGAAAGCAGGATCGGTGGCAAGAAAGTCGGCGGCAAGAAGTAAGACCGTTCGCTCGCAAGGCATCCGCGCGGTGCAGTCCACTCGCGCCGACACTACAGCAGAAACAGGAACGCCGCCGCCACCACGGTCGGTAGCAGTGCGCCAAGCAGCAGGCCGCCCAGGCCAATCGATTCATCATTGAAGCCGCTCCTGAGCAAGGCGACGCCGGCCGGGTTGGGGGCATTGGCGATGACAGTCAAGCCACCGCCCGCCACAGCACCCGCGACCAGCATGTACTTCGCCTGGTCGGACATGCCCTCGATCAGCGACCCCAGGTAAGTCAGCGCGGCATTGTCGGTAATTGCCGTCAATCCCAGCGCGCCGAAAAACAGCGCTGCCGGTTCCAGTCCGGAGATGATCGGCTGCAGCCACCATTGCTGTAATCCGCCCAGGACCACCAGTCCGGCCAGGAAAAATCCAACCAGCAATCCTTCCTTCAGTATCAACGGACTCTGGAAGTCCTCGTAGGCTTTGGTGAAGCCCAGGAAGAACAGGAACACGCCAATGAACACCACCGGGTGGTGCGCAAACACCACCACCCCTGCCAGGAATATCAAGTGAATCGCACTGACCACCAGCGGCACCGGCGCGGCGTCGTCAGCGGCGGCGGTTTGGTCATTGCGCTCCATGTGGCGCGCCAGCAGTACGGTAATGACACTGGCATTGATGACGACAGCAATAGCCGACTTCCAGCCAAAGTTGGCCGCCATGAATGCCGTGTCCCAGTTCCAGGTTGCGGCCACCATCAGGACCGGCGGCGCCGCAAAGGAAGTCAGGGTGCCGCCAATTGAAATATTGACGAACAGGACGCCCAATGCACCGTACTTGAGCCACTCGGGCGCGCGCTGGCGAAACACCAGTGGCGCCAGCATCAGGGCGGCCAGTGTCATGGCGGCCGGCTCAGTGATGAACGAGCCGATCAGCGGCACCAGTGCGAAACAGAGCCAAATCTGCGCAACGGCAGTATCAACGGGAGCCAGCTTCGCCAGCATGCCCACCAGTTTCCGCACCGAATCCAATACCGGCCTGGAAGCGGCCACAACCATCACGACGAACACGAACAGGGGTTCGGTGTATTGCCGCGACTCCATGTACTCGATGGCGTCGGCGCCGCCGTCGATCAGGGCCATGGCCGAGATCAGCACGAAGGCCCAGAAGCCGAACACGACTTCGACTTCGCCCAGCAGATGGAACAGCCCGGCGTGCTTCGGATGCCGGTCAGCCAGGCGCCCGAATGATTTGGTCAGGAACGTGTGCAGTAAGGCAATGGCGAAAATGACGGTGGCGACGATCTGTATGGTGTCCATGCTTTACCGGTTGATTTTCCGTGACAGGGTAGAAGCGTGCGCTTGATGTAGACGCTGCAGCGATAAACCGATTGCCATTCTGGCGGGCATTTGCGCGCAGGACAAGCCAAGGCCATTCAAGTCTTGCGGTGGCCAGAAGAGTGGCCGGCATCGATGCTGGCCACCGGCGCCATACGTCAGCGCAATTCGTCCAGCGGCCAGCGCGGCCGCACCGTAAAGCCATATTCGCGCCGCGCCGCATCCGGATGGCGCTGCAGTCGCATGGCGGCCGCAAAAGCGATCATCGCGCCATTGTCGGTGCAAAACTCAAGCTCGGGGTAGTAGACCTTGAAGCGCCGTTTGGCGCCAGCCGCGTCGAGCGCTTCGCGCAGTTGCCGGTTGGCGCCGACACCGCCGGCGATGACCAGGCGCTGCAGTCCGGTCTGCTTCATCGCGGTGACCGACTTGGCCACCAGCACGGCGACGATGGCATCGACAAACGCGCGCGCAACGTTTGCACGGTCCTGCTCGCAGATATTGGTGATCCGGTTTTTTACCAAAGTCAGCACGGCGGTCTTTAGGCCCGAGAAGCTGAAATTGAGGTCGCCAGAATGCAGCATCGGCCGCGGCAGTGTGTAGACGCCGGGATCGCCGAACTCTGCCAGCCGCGAGATGGCCGGGCCGCCGGGGTAGCCCAGGCCGAGCAGCTTGGCTGACTTGTCGAATGCTTCGCCTGCCGCATCGTCGACGGTCTCGCCCAACAGCGTGTACTGACCGACGCCATCGACCCGCATCAATTGCGTATGGCCGCCCGATACCAGCAGCGCGACGAACGGAAATTTCGGCGGCGCAGCCGACAGCAGCGGCGATAGCAAGTGGCCTTCCAGGTGATGAATGCCCAGTACCGGCTTGTCGAGCGCCATGCCCAGCCCGCAGGCCACTGCCGCGCCGACCAGCAGCGCGCCCGCCAGCCCGGGGCCTTCGGTGTAGCCGATGGCGTCGATGCTGTCCAGGGATACATCGCTTTGACGCAGCACCTGCTCCAGCAACGGCAGCGCACGACGCACATGGTCGCGCGACGCCAGTTCCGGCACCACGCCGCCATAGGCCTCATGCATCGCCACCTGGGAATGCAGCGCATGACCAAGCAGCCCGCGTTCGCTGTCATACAGCGCAATGCCGGTCTCGTCACAGGAGGATTCGACGCCGAGGACTCTCATTGAACGGGGGAAGGGTAGGGGAGTGGGGCCAGCTGCTTGCAAAGCGACATTGTAAAGGAAGCGCGCCGTGCTCACGCGATCCGGTCGATCCGCCGTCCGCCTGTTGCGCCACGATGAAGCAGTCCGATGCGAACATCAAGTGCAATGCGCGCAGCGCCTGTTGGTGAAACGCCATCACGGCGCGAAGGCATGCCGATCCGGCTCTCGCTCCATAACAGTGCGTACGCACGATGAATGCCCCTGCATGTCGCGAGCAGACCCGGTGCGTGCCCCGCCAGCTTGCACGCGCAGCCATGCAGCACGCGTAATGCTCTCCGGCGGCTGGCATACCAATTGCAATTAGAAAGAATACGCCGACGTTGGCGTATTGACCACGCCTTCGTGGCCAATGCAGGCGCGAACCGCAGACGGCGACGTGCATGCCACAAGCGGCATTGCCTGCCAGCGTCGGCCCGGATGATTTTCTTTTTACGGCAGCACGCCAAACAGGATGAGAAAAATGACAGTCAAGGACAGCAAGCCAAGCTCCACTCGCCGCAGCCTGATCAAGGCCGGCGCTTCCGTGACTGCAGCCGCATTCGGCGGCCTGGCTACCCGGGGGGTGTGGGCCGCCGGTTCGGACAAGCCCGAAAAGACCGAGGTCAAGGTCGGATTCATTCCCTTGACTGATTGCGCCTCCGTGGTGATGGCGTCGGTGCTGGGCTTCGACAAGAAATACGGCATCAAGATCATTCCGACCAAGGAGGCTTCCTGGCCCGGCGTGCG
>NZ_JAUSNH010000195.1 GCF_030645335.1 Lacisediminimonas sp.
CGGCTCGATGCTGAAGTTGACCTCGCACAGTACCGGGTGGGGCGCATTGTCAGGCTGCAGCACCAGTGCGCAGACCGACAGGTGGCCGGTCGGCGCCGGCAGGGACATGCGCTCGCAATTGCCTTCATCCTCGCTGAACAGTTTCGACAGTCGATCATAGGACTGGCGCGCACTGACGATTTCATGCCAGCTACCCAGCACTTTCTGGATCGGTGCAATCGACTTCGAGACCAGGAAGGTGGCGGCCATCACCATGCCGCCGGTGATCAGGCCCTGTATCGCAAGCCAGATGCCCAGCGCCATCTGCATCGACGGCAGCGATTTTGTCAGGAAGCCGGAAATGCCCCCGAAAACGCCGGCCGACTCACTGGCCGATACTTGCAGCCCCAGGTAATCCTGGTGACGCTGGTGCCAGCGGCGTCGCAGCGCACCTTGCATGTCCAGTGCCAGCGCAGTCTCCGCCTGGCGCAGTCCCTGGGCGGCCACCCGGCTGGCTTCCGCGGAGGCGTTGTTGGCTTGTTTGAGCAGGGGCGCAGACACTCTCTGCGTCATCCAGGTGGCCGCCAGCAGGACCAGCGCGGCGCACAAGGAAAAAATGGCGAGCCAGGGATGGAACAGGGCGCCGAAGGCGATGAACATGATGGCGAACGGCGCACTCATCAAGGCCAGCAATGGACTGCCCGACAGGAACTGGCGCACCTGGATCAGGTCGCCCAGGACCTGGTGGACATTGACCTGGCGGCGACCGGCATTGCGCCGGAACGACATGTCGAAGGTGTCGGCTGCGAGATCCCAGTCGATGCGCAGCGAGATCCGGACCAGCAGTCGCTGGCGTATCCATTCCAGTCCGGACCAGAACAGGTAGGAGCCGAATACCAGCACGGTCAGCGAGACCAGCGTGATTTCGCTGCGACTGGCCAGCACGCGGTCATACAGATTGATCGTATAAAGGATGGGCACGACCGACAGCGCTTCCATTACCGCGGTCAGCACGAAGGCGAAGATGAACGCATGACGACATTGCCGCAGTACTTCCGCGGGGCGATTCTCCCGCGCAACCGGTGTTGGCGCTTGCGCGGAGCGTGCGGAATTGCTCACATTGTTTCCTTGGCAGATTCGGTGGGGCGGCGATTGAATGACTAGACCAGGTCCCGTGTCAGCGGATTGCCGTCGCCGTCCTCGCCGAGGAGGTGATCCACGCCAAGCAATTTCAGCTCGGCTGCGATGCCGCTGGTGATCTGGTTGATGTTCACCGCTCCGATGCTGAGCGTGACATCGGCCTCGCCGAACAATGGCGCGCCGTCGGTGAAATGGCCGAGCAGCGCCTGCAATTCCTGGTTGACGTTGATATCTGCCACCGCCACGCCGACATCGACCATCACGCTGCCTCCGACAAGCGTGTCGACATGATCGGCGCCGATCTGCGCCAGTTGCGCCAGGGTGACATCAAGCTTGCCGGGTTCCGGATCGGATGCGGTCGGTGCGTGCCGGATGCTCAGGTCAGCATTGGCGTCTACTGTCAGCTTGCCGGCCAGCAGCAGCCTGGCGGCCTGGTCATCGGTGACGGTTACGCTTGCCAGCGGCGCGATCCGGATGTCGTCGATGCCGGCCGCTTGCAGCGCCGCTAGCAGGGTGCCGCCATCCTTGTCACTCAGGTTCCCGGCCGCACCGGCGCCGACACTGAGGTGATCGACCTGGCTGGCGGACACCGTTGCGGGTTGTACCAGCACGCTGTCCACCTGGGCGGGCGTGACCTGAAGGGTCACGTCCAGGGCCTGGTCGAACACGGCGACCTGGGTGCCGATGTTGACTTCGGCACCTTGCTGCACCAGGACAGAAGCAACGCTGCTGCTGACCTGATCCACGCCAAGGTCCTGCAGATCATCGAGCGAACTTTGCAGTGCCGTGCCGGCGACATGCAAATGCACGGTGTCCGCCGTCGCAAAGCTGATGCCCGCATCGATCAGGCTGGACGCGTCCGATGCCGACAGGTTGACCAGCGTGTCGCTGCTGAACTGGTCAATGCCGGCGTCATGCAGGTGCTGCGCGCCGGCGATCGCCTGCGACAGCTGGCCTGCCTGCAAATGCAAGCTTGCATGGAAGGCCGGGTCGATCCGGGGCAGCGCGCCCGCGCCGCTGCCAGCCAGGCTGACATGAAGCGGGGAGCCTTGCGTCGGTGCGCCGCCGTGTGCCCCGCCGATGACATCGACGCCGAGCGCCTGGAGATCATCCAGTGAGGTCTGCAATTGTGTGCCGGCCACTTCCATGACCACGTGATCGCCGGCGACAAAGTCGATGCCGGCCTGCAGTATGGCCGCCGCATCGCCTTGCGTGATCGTTGCTTGCGTGCCGTCGATATCGAAATGATGGATGCCCAGCATGTGCAAGGCCGGCGAATTGCCGATTGCGTCGTCCAGCAGCTCAGGCGGCAGCACCAGCGTAAGGTCGGCGTTGCCGCCAAATTTCAGGCCAGCCGTTTGCAGCAGGATGACGTCCGACCAGGCCACGCTCAAGGCGCCGCTCTCGGCCAGCACGGTGTCAGTGAAGCGGGTATCGAATCCAGCCAGCACCAGCGCCTGCGCCAGTGTCGCTGCGTCCGTGGCGACGACGGCGTCGGCGCGCCCGAAGAACGTCGCTGCATGCGACTGGCCCATCTTGGCGAACAGGTTGGCCGACGTATCGGCAATCACGAAAGAGTGATCTGGCGGGGCCGGCTCCATCGCCACCACTTGCGCGATGGTGTAGACCGCTGCTTGCGTTGCGCCGGGGCCAGTATTGTTGACGGTCTCGGTCGTCAGGTTCAGTGGCGCAGTACCGCTGCCGGTGGCGCCACCAGCGCCACCGGCAGCAGCCGCGAGCGGCATCGCTGCCAATCCGGCGAGCAAGCCCGAGCCTAGCGCCGGGGCGGCGGCCGCGCCGGCGCCACCGGCGCCACCGGCACCAGTCGCGCTTGACGAACCCGAACTTGCGCCTGCGTCCGGCGCTGCACCGTCTGCGCTCGCTATTTCGCTGCCTGTCGTGGCCGACGAGCCTGCCTGTCCTGCCTGTTGGCTACCATCGGCGGCTGGCTGCGCGTGCGGCTGGACTTCGGCGGCCGCTGACGACTCCGCCTCGGCCTCGGCCAGCATTTCATCTTGCGCCGCAGTGTGGGGGCCAGCTTCGGCCTCTGCCACGGCTTGTGCTTGTGCTACAAGCTCTGCGTTCGTCAGCGCGTGTGCATCCAGTTCTGGTGCCAGCGCCTCGGTTTCGATCGAAGCCACTGCGTCCTGGCCTGGGCCATCTTGTTCGCCGTGACTGGCAACAAGCCCTGGCGATGCGGCCAACTCGTCGGCGTCTTGCAGCGCATGCTGCAGGCCATCGGGCTGTTGCGCGGAATCGGCGGCATCCGTGGCACGGGTTGCGAGCATGCCTGCCAGTGTCGCCGCGACCAGCGTCGCCGTATCGCGCGTTCGCGAGGACTTGCTTGCCGCCTTGCGTTGCTTCCACTTGTCGCCACCAGCGCTGCTCATCGTTCATCCCCTGAATGGTGTTCGCGCATGGTCTGCGCAGCCGATTCGTCCATGCTTCGAAGCGTCTGCCGA